>LNEG01000037.1 GCA_001464865.1 Burkholderiales bacterium Ga0074133 | reverse complement strand
GCAGGTGGCAACTTACGCCCATGCCATCGGCCCTTTCAAGACGCTCGTGGTGCCGGTGAAAGACGGGCTTCCCGGCGAACCCACGGCGCTGGTGGCGCGCGCCCGTGCCGCAGGGCTGGCAGTGCACATCTGGACACTGCGGCCCGAGAATGCCTTTCTGCCCGCCGGCCTGAAGAAGGCACCGGCTTCCGATGGCACCGCACGCGGCGACAGCGTGGCCGAAATCACCGCTTACCTGCGCGCAGGCATCGACGGCTTCTTCACCGACGACCCGGCCGTGGGGCGCGCCGCCGTGCAGGCATTCACATCCGGAGGTGTGGCACCGGCAAGGTAAGCAAGGTCGCGCGCACCTACCTACGCTGTACGCATGCCCTGGCGCTGGCCCAGCTGACGCGCCTTGTCCACCCACTGCGCCAGCCGGTCGGCGCTGGCACTGCGCACCGGGCCGAAGCTGTGAATCCGCACCGGCCGGATGCCGCAGAACTCCAGGATCGCCTTCTTCATCTGGTGGTGGCCGGGCATGCGCGTCACCCACCGGAAGTACCAGGGCGGCGAATCTATTGTCACCAGCAGCTCGGCCGAGCGGCCCGCCAGCAGGCGGTCCCACAGCGATGAGCCCTTGCGGTACCTGAACGCGAAACCGGGCAGGAACACCCGGTCGATGAAACCCTTGAGCAGCGCGGGCATGGCGCCCCACCAGATGGGGTAAACCCACACCAGGTGATGCGCCCAGGTGATGTCTTCGCGTGCGGCCAGCAGATCGGGCTCCAGGGACTGCTCGCCGCGGTAGCCCGCCCACAGGACGGCGTCGAAAGCAAGTTGTCCCACCTCCAGAAACCGCACCTGGGCCCCCGCGTTCTGCGCGCCCTCGGCATAGGCACGCGCCATGCCTGCGCACAGGCTGTCTGAAGCGGGGTGACCCAGGATGACCAGAATGTTGTGTTGCTCTGCCACAGGCTCTCCATCAAGGTGTTGTTGATGGCGCTATCGTCACTGTGTCCCACGGGGCAGAGTCAAGCAGTCTGATCAGGGAGCAGCGATTTTCAGGTCTGTCGCGGCGGCAGCAGGAAATTGGGCCGGGTTGCGCGCCGGTGGCGCAACCGCACCGGCTGCAGCACACGCATCGGGCGCCACGGGCAGGCCTTGCGCATCGCAGCGGTGCAGTTCGGCCTGGAGCTCGGCCAGCATGGTGTCCAGTGCCGTCAGGCGTGCCAGCTCTTGTGCCACTGCGGCCCGCCGGTCCGCCACCAGCCGGGCCACGCGCTCCCAGCCGTCTGCGGTGTCGATGTCGGGCAGCCCTTGCAGTTCAGACAGCCGGAACCCGAGCGCCTGCGCCCGGCGGATCATCTGTACGCGGGCCACATCGGCACCACTGTAGTGGCGGTAGCTGCCCACCCGCGCAACCGTGCCCAGCAGGCCGCGCGATTCGTACAGCCGGACAGCCTTGGGCGTGGCCCCTGTGCGGTGTGCAAGTTCTCCGATGCGCATGGCTCATCCTCAAAAAACAAAATTGGCAAGCATCAGATTGATAGTGGCTTGCGCCTGTCGAGCAAGCCGCAGGTGCCTGTTGGAGCGGTATTCTCGCCACGGTGCGGCACCAAGCCCGGGGGCTGCGCGTCCTGGCGCGATAAGCTGCGAGGACCAGACGCCCTTCGCACGTATTCGCCAATGCCTCGATTTGCCGCCAACCTGAGCCTGATGTACACCGAGGTGCCTTTCCTTGACCGCTTCGCCGCTGCCGCGCGCGACGGGTTCCAGGCGGTGGAGTTCCTCTTTCCTTACGCCTACGAGCCCGCCCAGGTGGCCGCCTTGCTCCAGGCCCATGGGCTGCAACTGGTGCTGTTCAACGCACCACCGGGCGGTACCGACCTGGCCGGCATGGCGGCGGCATGGGACCTGCAGGCCCGCGGCACGGCAGCGCTGCCCGGGCACGAAGCCGAGTTCCGCGACGGGGTGCAAACCGCCCTGCGCTACGCCCAGGCGCTGGACTGCCCGCGCATCCATGTGATGTCCGGCATCGTGCCGCAGGGCATCGAGCGCGAATCGCTCAAGGACCTGGCCGTGGACAACCTGCGCTGGGCCGCGGCCGAGGCCGCGCACGCGGGCCGCGACATCCTCATCGAACCCATCAACCTGCGCGACATGCCTCGTTACTTCCTGAACCGGCAGGACCACGCACACGAGCTGATCGACGCGGTGCAGGCGCCCAACCTCAAGGTGCAGATGGACCTGTACCACTGCCAGATCGTCGAGGGCGATGTGGCCACCAAGCTGCGCCGCTACCTGCCCACAGGCCGCGTGGCACACATCCAGATTGCAGGGGTGCCCGGCCGGCACGAGCCGGATCAGGGTGAGCTGAACTATCCGTACCTGTTCGACACGCTCGACCACCTGGGCTACACCGGCTGGGTGGGGTGCGAGTACCGGCCTGCCGCGGGCACCTCGCAGGGCCTGGGCTGGCGCGACCGCGCGCTGGCCGCGCGGGCTGCGCTCTGAGGCGACGGCGAGCACCCGCACGGCTCGCGAAGGCAGCGCGCCGCAGTGCACGCACAACCAGGGGTGCGGCTGGCCGTGCGCCAAAGCTTGCGCTAACCGCATGGCACTTGCGGGCCGACCTGAAATAATGGGTGAACACCCTAGCGCACCCGCATTCTTTCCCATGGCCTTTGCCGCCCACGTACCCACCATGCTGGTCATGGTCATCGCCTGCTTCGTGATGATGGCGGTGGCCATGGCCGTGGTGGCGTGGGGCCGGCGGCATGACGGGCTGCTGTACTGGTCGGTCGCGCTGCTGGTCAATGCCGTGGGGCACACCCTGCTGCTGTTGCGCGGCCAGATCCCCGACGTGATCTCGATCGTGGGCGCCAACGGCATGCTCTCGGGCTCCCTGGCCCTGCTGCTGGCCGCCATCTTCCAGTTTCAGGGGCGTTCTGCGCGCTGGATGATTCTCCTGCTACCGCCCGTGGCGCTGGTGTGCCTGGTCGCCATCCTGGCCGAAAGCTTCACCGAGCGTGTGGCACTGGTGGGCACGGTGCTGGGGCTGCAGTCGCTGTGGGTGGTCGCCGCCATCGTGCGCTACCGGCGCACCACCGTCGGGCGCGGCCAGTGGCTGGTCGTGGCGGGGCTCGGGGCCGAGGCGGCGGTGCTGCTCAGCCGGGCGCTCGGCGCCATGGCCCATATGGAAGCGGCCGACAGCATTCTGGACAGCAGCGCGGTGCAGACCCTTACCTTCATGACCACGTTCAGTGTGGTGCTGGTCAGCTCGCTGGGCTTTATCTTCATGCTGCGCGACCGCGCCGACGAAAACAACCGCGTGATGGCCGCGCGCGACCCGCTCACCGGCGTGGCCAACCGCCGCTCGCTGGTGGCATCGCTCGACCGCGACGTGGCCCGCGCGCTGCGCACGCACGAGTCCATCGCCGTGATGATGGTGGACATCGACCACTTCAAGCGCGTGAACGACATGTACGGGCACCCGGTGGGCGACCAGGTGCTTTGCAGCGTGGTCAACGTGCTGCGCGACCGCGTGCGCGCACAGGATCTGGTGGGCCGCTACGGTGGCGAAGAATTCATGGTGGTGCTGCCCGATACGGGGCTGGCAGGGGCCGAGCAACTCGCCCGCGCGCTGTGCCGCGCCGTGGCGGACTCCCGCTGCCATGTGTCTGCGGCCGATGCGCCCGGCAGTGCCCCGGGCGGGGTGGATATCGAGGTGACGGTGAGTATCGGCGTGTTTGGCGGCCGCCTGGAGCAGGGTGACACCTGGGACCTGCTGATCGCCGCGGCCGACCGCGCGCTCTACCAGGCCAAGCAAAACGGCCGCAACCGGGTGGAGGCGGCCCCCAGCCTGCGCAGCCCTGGCGGCCCCTCGCTGCCGGCGCGCAGCGCCGATACACAGGCGCTGCGGTAGCCGGGCTGGCCAGGCCCGGCCCGACCGGCGCGCCTGCAAAAGAGGTATTTCCGGCCTCGCCAGACGGCGTTTCCCGACCCTTCCGCAGGGCGTCCCGGCGGCGGTGGCGCGCCGTCGTGCGATGTGTTGGAATGGCGGTTTGCCCACGCAACACCGCCTTTGAGGAGATAGCCATGAACGCCCGCGTCCCCCCCCAGATCCTGCAACCCGCCCTGGCGCTCGAACGGGTCAGCCAGCAGTGGGACAGCGACATCGTCAAGCAGCTCACCGACTACGTGGCCATCCCTGCCAAGTCGCCCATGTTCTCGCCCGACTGGGCCGAGCTGGGCCTGCTCGACACCGTGGTGCGCAATGCCGCCGCCTGGATCGAGGCCCAGAAGGTCGAGGGCCTGAAGCTGGAAGTGGTGCGCCTGGAAGGCCGCACCCCGGTGCTGTTCTTCGAGATCGCATCCACCCAGCCCGCCGTGACCGACACCGTGCTGATGTACGGCCACCTGGACAAGCAGCCCGAGTTCAGCGGCTGGCGCAACGACCTGGGCCCCTGGACGCCCAAGTACGAAGACGGCAAGCTCTATGGCCGGGGCGGCGCCGATGACGGCTACGCGGCCTACGCCAGCATTGCCGCCGTGCAGGAATTGAAGCGCCAGAACGTGCCGCACCCGCGCATCGTGGGCCTGATCGAGACCTGCGAGGAAAGCGGCTCGCGCGACCTGATGCCCTACATCGACGCCCTGCGCCCGCGCATGGGCAACGTGGCGCTGGTGGTGTGCCTGGATTCGGGCGCGGGCAACTACGACCAGCTGTGGCTGACCACCAGCCTGCGCGGCATGGCCAGCGGCACGCTCAAGGTCGAGATCCTGACCGAAGGCATCCACTCGGGCGACGCCTCGGGCCTGGTGCCATCGTCGTTCCGCATCATGCGGCAGGTGCTTGACCGCCTGGAAGACAGCGCCACCGGCCGACTGCTGCCCGCCAGCTTCCATTGCAAGGTGCCCGCCGACCGCCTGGCGCAGGCGCAGGCCACTGCTGCCATCCTGGGCGAAGAGGTGTACCGCCGCTTTCCGTGGGCGCATTACGACTGCGGTGGCTCCACCACGTTTGCATTGCCCACCACCACCGACCCGGTGCAGGCGCTGCTCAAGCGCACCTGGGAGCCCACGCTCAGCGTGACGGGAGCCGAGGGCTTCCCGGCGCTGCAGGACGCGGGCAATGTGCTGCGCCCCTACACGGCCTTCAAGCTGAGCCTGCGCCTGCCCCCGCTGGTGGATGCAGGCCAGGCCGTGCAGGAACTGAAAGCGCTGCTGGAAGACAACGCGCCCTACCAGGCCAAGGTCACCTTCCAGGGCGGTGGCGGCGCCACGGGCTGGAACGCGCCCGCCACCACGCCGTGGTTTGAAAAGGCACTGAACGAAGCCTCGCAGGCGCACTTTGGCGCCCCTTGCGGCTACATCGGCCAGGGGGGAACCATCCCGCTGATGAACATGCTGAGCGAAGGCTTCCCCACTGCGCAGATGATGGTCTGCGGCGTGCTGGGCCCCAAGAGCAACGCGCACGGTCCCAACGAGTTTCTGCATGTGCCGTATGCCAAGCGCCTGACCGCTTCGGTGGCGCATGTGATGGCCGCCATGGCGCAACAGGGCGCGGCTGCGGCCTGAGCCCTGATCCCACGAGAGATCGTGGTGTTCCGGCGGGCCTGCCTGCGCAAGCGGGCCGGTGCTGTCCGAAGGGGCCGCCCGCGCTCCGGTGGCCCCATGCCCGCACCAGGGCGTCCATGACACCTGGGCGTGCCCGGCAGGTACCTGGCGGGCCCTGCCCAGCGTGCGGTGGAAGCCCGCGCGTGCACTCCCTTCAAATCGCCTGCTGCGCATTCCGTTCTTCGCACCCGGCCCTGTGCCGCGTATGCTGGCGCGCACGCCGCCAACACCCATGACCACCATGACCCTGGATGAACTCGCCCCCTCTACCCTGACCTCCTTTACTGCCAGCGACGGCGAAAACCTGGCGGTGCAGGACTGGCCGCTGCCCGAAGGCGAGCCGCAGCGCGGCACGGTACTGCTGGTGCACGGCCTGGGCGAGCATGTGGGGCGGTATGACGCGATGGCGCGGCGGCTGAACCGCTGGGGCTTTGCCGTGCGCGGGTACGACCAGTACGGCCACGGCGATTCGGCCGGGCCGCGCGGCGGGCTCACATCGGACATGCGCCTGCTGGAGGACCTGGGCGACATGGTGGACGCCACCCGTGCACGCACGCCTGCCGGCCTGCCACTGGTGCTGCTGGGCCACAGCATGGGCGGACTGGTGGCATCGCGCTTTGTATCGCTGCACCTGCGGCCCGTGGATGCGCTGGTGCTGTCATCGCCTGCGCTCGACGCAGACCTGTCGGCTGTGCAAAAGCTGCTGCTGGCCACGCTGCCGCGCATTGCACCCAACCTGCGCGTGGGCAACGGGCTGGACGCGCAATACCTCTCGCACAACCCCGCCGTGCCTGCGGCCTACCTGGCCGATGCGCGCTGCCATGACCGCATCAGCGCACGGCTGGCGCGCTTCATCGCCGAGGGCGGCCCGGCCACGGTGGCACGCGCCGCGCACTGGAGCGTGCCCACGCTGCTGATGTGGGCCGGCAGCGACAAGCTGGTCAACCCCGCGGGCAGCCGCGCCTTTGCGGCTGCCGCGCCGCAGGCCGTGGTCCAGTCGCACTGCTTTGAGCCGCTGTACCACGAGCTTTTCAACGAAAGCCCGGAACTGGCCGAGCCCGTGTTCGACATGCTGCGCCAGTGGCTGGTGGCGCACTGCCCGCTGCGTGCACCGGGGGTGGCAGGGCGCTGAGGCGACACTGAACCAGCCTGCGCCAAGCGCGAGGACGGGTTCAGTGGTGTCATCTGCACGCTGGGGGGCAGGCGCCATGCCCGCCAGGGCCCTGGGCGAGGCATTTCAAGGCAAAACCGGGCGGTAGTCCAGGTTTTAATTGCCTTGTTTGCTATTATTTTTGCAGCATGCCACCCAGCATGCCCATCAGGTCCTGGGCAGACCCAAACCCCGCCTGCGGTGCCTTGCCGCCGGGGCTGAGCTGGTCGACCAGGCCGGGCAGCACCTGCGCGAGCGTCCCGGCTGCGGCCCCTGTGCCCATGCCCAGTTGGGATGCGATCTGCGACAGCGGGCCGCTGCCCAGCACCTGCGAAAGCTGCTCCCCCGAGATCGCCTGGTTGGCGCCGTTGCCCAGCCACGATGCGATCACATCACCCAGCCCCGCCTGCTGGAACCGCGCCAGCAGCCCGGGCAGCCCACCGACCGGACCGTCATTGCTCAGCAGCGACATCACCGCCTGCACCAGCTGCGGGTTTTGCGCAGCCATGCCCAGCAGCGCCCCCAGTCCACCGCCTGCCGCACCCTGCGCACCCGCGCCCTGGGCCCCTTGCGACGCGTTGTTGATGACGGCACCCAGAACCGAATCGAGCAAACCCATGGTGATCTCCTGAAAGTGGGCAAGATGCCCGTGAATGCGTGCTGGCAGTGCAGCGGACAGGGCCGCGCTACCGCACCCCGAAGGTCGCCTGGGCAGCGCAGCGCCAAAAGGCGCATGGTACGCACGCATGCGGCACAGCGCTGTCAACAATGGTGAAACGCGCGCCTCGCGCTGCATGGAGCCGGAGACCGCGGGCCGCGCCGCCTACTGCACCTGCGCTGTCACCGACGGGTCGGTATGGATCAGCGACACCGGAAACCGCTGGCCCGCCAGGTAGTCTTCCAGGCACTGCAACAGCAGCGGGCTGCGGTGCCGCTCGGGGCAGGCACGGATCTCGTCGGGCGTGAGCCACAGGGTGCGCACGATGCCCGCATCCAGGCTGCGCCAGTCGTGGTGCGTGCCCAGCGTGCCGGCAAAGGCAAAGCGCATGTAGGTCAGGTCGTCACCGGTGCGCGTCTTGGTGAAGCGGTTCAGGTACACGCCGATCAGCGCCGTGGGCACGAAGTCGTGCGCGGTTTCCTCCAGCACCTCGCGGGCGCAGGCCGCCACGGGGGATTCGCCGGGGTCCAGGTGGCCCGCGGGGTTGTTCAGCTTCAGGCCGTCGGTGGTCTCTTCTTCCACCAGCAAAAAACGGCCATCGCGCTCGATGAGCGCGGCCACGGTGACATTGGGTTTCCAGCGGTGGGGCATGGCGCGCATTATGACGAGGGGAAATGACACACGTCTTCCATCGCCAGCCCCTGTGCGGCCACCCCGGCAGCCGGGCTCAGGCAGTGGGCTTCAGGCCGCAGCGCCCAGGCTGCGCACCATGTACACCGCCTCCTCACCGTAGCTGGCCAGCCGCGCCTGCTGCGCTGCATCGGCCAGCGGCTGCACCGCATAGCCGTGGCGCGCCCAGTAGGCCTGCGAGCCCTGCACCGACACCAGCGCCGTGTGTACCAGGCCCTCTGCCGCAGCCTGCGCCCACAGCGGCTGCAGCAACGCCCGGGCCAGCCCCTGGCCGCCCAGTGCGGGCAGCACGGCCATGTCGTGCAGGTACAGGGTGTCGGTATGCGCCATCGCTTCAAAGTCGCCGTGCAGCGGCGTGACCTTGCCCTGCACGGAGCGGTAAGCCGCCAGGTACGCGCACACGGTGCCGGCGCGTTCCAGCACGAGCGAGCAGTTGGCCGGGCTGGCCAGGCGCCGGGCAAACACCTCGCCGCTTTCAACAAAGCCGTCGCCGTAGCAGGCGCGCTGTACGGCCAGCAGGCCGGGCAGGTCGGCGGCCGCGAGTGCGCGGGGAACCCAGGCTAGCCCGCTCACTTGGCTGGCGTCTGCACAAAGTCGTCCAGCGACAGGCCCTTTTCTTTCAGGATGGCCTCCAGCACCGGCTGCAGGCGGCCCAGGCTTTCCTGCACGGCCTCGCGCACCGTGTCCACCATCACCTGCGTGCTGCGCTCGATCTCGATGTTCAGCGGCGCGCCCACCTGCTTGCCTTCAAACACCGTCGCCCGGCGCGTCTCGGGGATCATCCAGATCTCGAACCAGCCCTCGGCCCGGTTCACCTCGGCCACCGTCAGGCTTGCGCCGTGGATGGCGATGTAGCCCTTGGCAAACACATAGCGCCGAAACGGCTCGGGGATGGCGACGCGCCACACCAGGTTGTTGTCAAACTCGCGCCGCTCGATCAGCGTGCCGGTGAAATCCACATGGCCCGACAGCGGGTGCCCGCCGATCTCGGCCCCGTCCTTGGCCGCGCGCTCCACGTTCACGCGGTCGCCCTGCACATACGTGCCCAGCGTGGTGATGTTCAGGCTCTGCAGCATCACGTCAAAGTTGGCCTGCGTGGGCGACAGGATCTCGGTGACCGTGAGGCATACGCCATCGGTGGCCACGCTGGCGCCAATGGCCAGGTCCTGGCAAAAGCCTTCGGGAAAGTCGAGCGTGAACGTGCGCAGCCCTGCGCGGTCGTGGATGGCGGCGATGCCTGCCGTGGCTTGGACGATGCCTGTGAACATGGGGTGGGGCGCTCGGGTGCGTTGGGACGGGAGCCGGGAATTTTGCCACCCGCAGCATTCCAAGTTAGCGCAGGGGTTGGAGCCCCCACACACCGGCTTTTTTCCGGGGCGTCGCACCGTCTGCAGCTCGCCAAAACTGGCGCGACCCAGGCCAGGGCAGCCAAGCAAGGGCCGCCAAGCAGTCTGGGCGGCGCTTCGCTTGCGTGCTCCGGCTGCGTCCCCCTGCCCGCGCGCAGCGCGAGAGCGGGGGCTGAGGGCCGCGGCTCCAAGCCTGCATGTGCAGGCTTGGACGGCCTGAAGAGCTGCCGCCTCTGGCGGCCAGCACCGAGACGCGCAGCGTCTCAGGGGGGTGTCACTTCATTTCGCGCGGAGCAGCTCGCCCACCTCCAGCAGCACCAGCTCGTTGTCGTCCGCCTTGTTGGGATCGCGGCTGCTGCTGAAGGGCAGGTTGTTGTCGTTGCCCACCACAATGTGCGTGGCGTCCACCACGTCCACGTTTTCGATGGTGAAGAACGGGAAGGTGAGCACGCCATTGGTCAAAGGCTTCTTCGCCAGGCGCTGTGGGTCCTGGATGTTCATCAGGTCGATGTAGCCCACCTTGCGGATTTCACCGCCCACGTTGGCGTCGCTCATCTCGACCTTGTAGACGCGCTTGAATCTGGCCAGGTCGTGGAAGCAATCCGTGCGCTTTTGGCCCTCGGGGCAGGCCTTGTCGGCCGTGCCTTCGCCGTTGTCGCGCTCGATGATCAGGCCCGTGGTCTGGTCGATCATGTTGAAGTCGCCAATCGCATGGTGGTTGGCCTCCAGCACGTACTTCCAGTGGCGGCCGGTCCATTGCTCGGTCTTCACATCAAATTCGAGCGCGCGCAGGTACTGCTTGCCGCCCACGTTCTCATACGCCTTGGCGCTGTCGTTCCACAGCGCGCCTTCCAGCAGGGCGTAGAGCTTGCTGCCATCCTTGCTGGCGGCCATGCCTTCGTAGCCCTTGGAGCGCTTCACTTCAAACGCCGTGGGCTTGGCATCGGGCGCGCCAGGCATGAGCACGCCAGGTGCGTCGGGCGAGCGCACAACCTTGCCGTCCACCTGCGTCTCGAACACGCCCAGCACCTTGCCGTTCAGGTCGGCCTTGATCAGGTAGGGGCCGAACTCCTCGCCAATCCACAGCGCGCCACCGGCCCATTGAAAGCTCTCGGGGTCGAAGTCGGCCCCGGTCAGGTAGCGCTTGTCGGTGCCTTCGTGCGTGATGCGAAACGGCACTTTCTTGTCGGGGTCGTGCAGGAAAACGGTGGCCTGGCGATTGAACTGGCCGGTCTTGAAGTCCACCGTGTAGTGGCTCAGGTGCAGCATGAAGTCGGGCGAGTTGGCCTTGGAACCGGCGCCGTTGTCGGTAAGGATCCAGAACGACCCGTCGGCCATGCGCTTGATGCCCGAATGGCCCTGGATGGGCTGGCCCTGGAACGGCAGCGACACGCCGGTGTTGCGCCCGCCCGACTGGCCCATCACGCTGCCCACGGACTCCACACGGCGCGGGGTGGTGAACTTGCCCGCCACCTGCAGGTCGCGCGGTGCATCGGCCGGTGCGGCCACAAAACTTTGGGCCGGCAGCACGGCGTGCCCTGCCAGCGTGGCGGGGTAGGGCTGCTGGGCCCAGGCGGCCGCTGGCGCTGCGCACGCCAGTACGGCGCCGGTGGCCAGTGAAACGAGGCTGGAAAAACGGGGAGAGGCGTAGGCGGCCATGGTGTTACAGACAGGAACAAAGAAGCCACCACGATGCCCTGCTGCCGTGGCGCAGGCATGACCGCCTGGTGACGGCTGCATGACACGCGAGACCCCACGCGACGCGCAGCGCTATCAATATTGATAGCAATACAGCCAATAAATACCTGCACCCCCGGCCAAAATGACCCAAATCTGCTGGCCAGAAGCACCTGGGCAGCCGGTCACGCCGGTGCGCAACACATCCCGCAGAGTTCCCTAAGATTATTTCCAATACCGGAACAGTCAATTCGCGACCAGACGGTTTTTAAGTGAACGACATCGGCGTACAGTTCAACCCATCGATGAGCCGAACCCGCAAGGCGACTCACCGAACCCGGAGACACAGCGCATCCCGCGCACCAGTTTCCGGCTTTTTTGAGACGCAACTTTTTTAAGGAATCCATCATGAACAAGACTGCTCGTATCCTCTCCGTCGCTGCTGTGGCTGCTTTCACCGCTTTTGGTGCACACGCTGATGAAGCCGACGCATCGCAATTTGCCACCCAGTTCGAAACCAACCGCACCCGCGCTGAAGTGCAGTCCGAAGCCGCTACCGTGGCCCAGACCCGCAGCCAGGAGCCAGCCGGTTCGCGCGTGGTGACGTACCAGTCGAACGCTGACCGCTCTGCAGTGCGCGCCCAGGCCGCCGAAGCCGTGCGCACCGGCCAGATCCCATCCGGCGAACTCGGCTCGCGCATGTAATTTGACGGGCGAAACCATCGCCCACCGTTTGCGGGACCTGCCCATGGGGGCTGTTCAGGTGGCCGGCCACAGGGGCCGCGTCCATGGGCAGGGTTTTCTCGCAACGGCAGGTGTGCCGCTCCAAAGCAAAGGCTCCCTCGGGAGCCTTTTGTGTTTTTGCGGGGTAGTCATAGGCATGGCTGATCAGCGCGCGGCTGCAAAACCGGCACTGGGCGCAGGTTCTCGGCCCCTCCCCGCTCAGTCGGCCCCGATCCGCACTGCGGTACCCACACATACCGCTTCGAACAAATCCACCACATCCCCGTTGCGCATCCGCACGCACCCGTGCGAAAGCGGCACCCCCATGGCGCAATCGTCCGGGCAGCCGTGGATGTAGATGTAGCGGCGCAGCGTATCCACCGCGCCGCCGCGGTTGATGCCGGGCTCGCAGCCGGTCAGCCACAGGATGCGGGTCAGGATCCAGTCGCGGCCCGGGTGAGCGGCGGCAAGCTCGGGCGAATACACCTCGCCCGTGGGGCGGCGGCCCACGAACACGGTGCCGGGTGCGCAGCCCGCACCCACCTTGGCGCGTACTCGGTGCAGACCGCGCGGGGTGCAGCCGCTGCCCTGGGTTTCGCCGGGGCCGTGGAGGGCGGTGGAGATGGGGTAGCCAGCCAGCAGCGCACGGCCCTCGCCATCGCCATGGCCGTACAGGCGCAGTTCCTGCCGGGCGATGTCGATGTGGATGCTCACCGCCATGGTGTCAGCCCCGCCCTGGCTCATGCCACGGCCAGCCCCGCGCCGTGCCCGCGCGTGAAGGCCTCTTCAAACACCGAGTAGCCGGACCAGTCGCTGTGCGCAAACGCCAGCCGCGCGGTGGCGGGCGTCGGCAGGGGTGCAACACGCTCCCCATTTGATAGCATCCGGGCATTGTTTTGCCTGGACTTGAGGCCAATCTGGCTCAAAAATGCCTGCGCACCGGGCACCGGGATGGCCATGGCGTGCCCGTACCGGGTGATCTCGATGCGGGTGATGCGCTCGCGCAGGTCGGGGTGGGGCACGGCCAGCGCCGCCAGGGCGGCTTCGGCCCAGTGCTGCCAGGGCCGGGTGGCCAGTTGCTGGCGGCCGTCAGGCACGTCGCCCAGGGCCTGGTAGTAGCTCAGCACCGTGGGCCCAGCCAGCGTGGCGCGCACGTCCAGCCGCTGGTGGCCCGCGTCCACATAGCCCAGGCCGCCTGCGGTGGGGTCGGCATAGAGCACACTGTCCCAGGCCGGGGCGGCGCCAGGGCGGTCGGTCAGCGGGGCGCTGATGTGCATGTTGGCCACCAGCCAGGGGGCGGTCTGCAGGCGCTGCGCCGCCGCGGCCAGAAATGCGGGCGGGTTGTGCACGACGCGCGCGGCCACCCACACCGGCAGCGCCACGATGCAGCGCGGGGCCTGCCAGCGCTCGACATTGCCGGTGGCGTGGTTGAGCGCATCCACCTCCACGCCGTGGCGGCCTTCGGTGATGCGCAGCACGCTGGTGCCGGTGCGCAGCTGGCCCCCCGCACGCAAGGGTGCCGCCAGCTGCGCGGTGATCCAGCCATTGCCTTCGGGCCAGGTCAGCACGCTTTCGCGGGCTTCGTCCACCGCATCGCCGGGGGCATGAAAACCGTGGCGGCTGGCAAAGTAGTGGATGCCCGCCCAGGCTGACACGCGCGCCGTGCCCGCGCCGTAGTCGTCGCGGCAGCAGTAGTCCAGGTACCAGCGCAGGTGTTCGTCGTCCAAGCCCTGCTGCGCCAGCCACTGCGCAAAAGTGATAGCGTCCAGCGCTTGTTGGGATTGCGCGAGAGGTTGTTTTGAGCCCCAAAGCTTGAGGGCCGGCATGGCAAAGCGCGCTGCGCGGCTTTCGGCATCCACCGCCTGCGCGAAGCGGCGGTACTGGGCCAGTGTTGCGTCGCCCACGCCGTGCACAGGGAGCAGGCCCTCCTGCCACTCGCCATCGAAGAACAGGCGCTCCTGCGGGCTGTGGCACAGGTGGCGTTCGTCATATTGCCAGCGCCCGGCCACGCGCTGGCGCAGGCCCAGTTCTTCCAGCAGGTCCTGCACCTCGCGCGCATCGTCGCCCGGCACGGGCAGGTAGTGCGCACCCAGCGGGCAGGTGATGCCGTTGACCGCCCCGCCCCGGCTGTTGCCCCCCGCGCTGTCTTCCAGCTCCAGCAGCGCAAAGTCATCCACCCCCGCGAGCCGCAGCGACCGCGCCGCCGCCAGCCCGGCCACGCCGCCCCCGGCGATGATGACCTGCGCGCGACGCACCACGGCGGGGGCGGGGATGGTGCCGCCTTGGAGAAGGTCGCGCAGCGCATGGCCGCGTTCGATGTTCACGCCGGTGAAGCCGCCTTCCAGTTCGCGCGGGGCATCGTCGCACCCGGGCAGCAGCACGGCAGTAGCGGCCGAGGCGGCGGTGGCCAGGAATTGGCGGCGTTGCATGGTGTCAGTGCATCTGGGTGTATGCAACGCCTGCGCCGCTGGCGACCGGCGCGGCCCAGACCAGCGGCCCCCGCGCAAGGGCCGCCCCGCCGCGCTGGGGGCGTCCCCCAGCCCGCTGCGCGCAGCGCTGCGAGAGCGGGGGGAAGACGCGAAGCGGCTCAGGGGGGCTTCTCAATGTTTCCCCCATTCCCGCTCATACGTGTGCACCAGCGCCTGGTTCGACAGCCGGTTCACATCCGCCGGCACCCGCGCCATGTCGCGCGGGAAGTCAAACAGCAGCGGCAGCGTGTCGGGCGTCAGAAACCGCAGGTCGCCGGGCAGCGCGTCGGGCAGGCGCCAGGGCCGGTGGCTGGCGATGATGAAGCCCCACTCGCCAAAGCTGGGCACATGCGCGTGGTACGGGGCGGTGGAGAGGCCCACCGATTCGATGGTCTCGGCCACCGTCCAGTAGCTCTTGCGCGCGACCAGGGGCGATGTGGTCTGCACCACCGCGTAGCCGCTGGCCGCCAGACGGCGGTCGAGCAGGGCATAGAAACTGTTGGTGTAGAGCTTGCCAATCGAGAAGTTGGTGGGGTCCGGAAAGTCCACCACGATCACGTCAAAAGTGTCCTCTGGCGCGCCCTGCTGCAGCCAGCCAAACGCATCGGTGTTGACGATTTTCACCTTGGGGTTTTGCAGCGCGTGGCCGTTGAGCGCGGACAGGGTGGGGTGCTCGCTGAAGATGCGGGTCATGGCCGGGTCCAGCTCCACCAGCGTCACCGATTCGACCGAGGGGTACTTCAATATCTCGCGCACGGCCATGCCGTCGCCACCGCCCAGCACCGCCACGCGCTTGGGCGCGCCATGCGCGGACATGGCCGGGTGCACCAGGGCCTCGTGGTAGCGATACTCGTCGCTCTGGGCAAACTGCAGGTTGCCGTTCAGGTACAGCCGGTGCCCGGCCCGCCCGTGCGTGACCACGATACGCTGGTAGGGCGACGCGGTGCTGAAGATGATGCGGTCCTGGTAGAACTTGTCTTCGGCAAAGGTGGTGATGTGGTCGGCCCCGGCCAGCGCGCCCAGCAGGATGCCCAGCACCATCACACACGCCGCCACATGCGCCTTCAGCCGCCGCAGCTCGTGCCGGAACAGCCACACCGCCCACAGCGCCACGGCGGCATTGAGCACGCCAAACACCAGCCCCGTGCGGATGAGCCCCAGGTGCGGCACCAGCAGCAGCGGAAACGCCAGCGACACCGCCAGCGCGCCCAGGTAGTCGAACGTGAGCACTTGCGACACCAGATCGCGCAGCGCCACGTTGCGCTTCAGGATGCGCATGACCAGCGGTATCTCCAGCCCCGCCAGCATGCCCACTACAAACACCATGCCGTACAGCAGCAGCCGGAAAGCCCCGGGCGCATATGCGTTGGCCAGAAACAGCGTGGCGGGCAACAGCCCGCCCACCAGCGCCACCATCAGCTCCACGCGCAAGAAGTGCGCGGGCAACTGCCGCTCGAAGTACCGCGACAGCCACGAGCCCACGCCCATGGCGAACAGATACGTGCCGATGATGGTGGAAAACTGCAGTACCGAATCGCCCAGCACATACGACGCCAGCGCGCCTGCCGCCAGCTCGTAGAGCAGCCCGCAGGCGGCCACCACGAAGACGCTGAAGAGCAGCGCGATTTCGATGGGGCGGGGGCCGGAGGCGGGGGCTGCCGGGGGAAGCGCGGCCGGGTCAGACTCGGCGGCAGGGATGGGAGGCACGTGCGGAATGGAGTGGAGCGGGAAATGGAGGGCACACGCCGCAGTGGAGCGTGCCCCTACCGGGCTGGCGGCTTGCGCGCGCGGCCGTGCGCCGCTAGTGAATTGCTGCAGCGACGATGATGCTGATGCCCAGGCACATCGCGGCCACCACCATGCCCAGCGCCTTGTTCTGCTTTTCCACGATCTCGCGCCACAGGTCATACGGCGTGATCTTGTCGATGATGATGAAGGCCACCCAGAAGATCACGATACCCATCAGCGCGTACATCAGCGTGCCGCCAATGGACAGGGGGTGGAGCCATTCGAATTTGGTCATGCTGTTTTCCTGTGAAGTTCGGGTGCGGACGACATCATTTGTGGCTGCCGCCCGATGAGTAGCCACCATACGAGCCGCCGGAGCTGCGGTAGCTCGACGATGACGAGGAACAATTTTCCACCTGCGGGTCGCAGCGCGAGCAGCGACTGAGCAAGAGCAGCAGGATGAGGATGATGACTGCGACCAGCAAGATGGTGCCGCAGCCCATGCCCTTGGCAGCCACAAAAGGCCCCGGGTCGTCGCGCTGCAGCACGTCTTTCTTGTCCTGCAGGTTGAAGGCCTTGACCACGGCGTCACTGGAGATCTTGTCGCCAGCCGACCAGGTGAGTTCGGTGGGGCTTTGCTCCAGCGAGAGCACGCCCTTGCTGCTGGCGAAGTCGCGGTTGCTGGTTTTCTGCCCGCGGTGCACCTGCCAGTAGAACTCGCCCAGCACGTAGGTGGTCTCTGCCGTGTAGCTGTATTTCTGCTCGTACTTGGTGCCCATGTACGTGGCGGTACGGCCGTTGGACGCCAGCTGCGGAGCACCCGTGGTGGGGCGCACCATGCTCCAGCCTTCTTCGGAATCGACCAGGAAAGCGAAACCGCGCTTCTGGTTGTAGAGCAGGTATTCGCTCCAGCCGAAGTGTTCGTCGTCACCCGGCGCCACGCCCATGCGGTGCTGGAAGCCCACCACCTGCCAGTGCACGCCCTGCAGCTGGCCTTTGGAACCCAGCGGAATGATGGGGCGCACGGGCTCGTCCTGCTCGGCCGAGCGCAGCTCGGCGCCCACACCGCTGCCCAGGTCGATGATGCTGGCGCACGAGCCGCAGGTGATGCTCTTGGTGCTGGCGAGCTGCACCTGCACGGGCGCGCCGCAGTGCGGGCAGTTGAACTGGCGGCCCTTTTCGTCCTTCGCCGATTCGTCCTTGAGGCCCTGGAGCTTGAGGTCTTCCAGCAGCACCGATTTGCCGCGCTCGACCTGCGGCGGCTGGCGGCTGTAGTCGATGCTGAGGACTTCGCCATCGGCACTGCGCAGCTCGACCATGTCGAACGGCTGGCCCAGCGGCGGCAGCTTGGGCAGCTCGCCCTGGGCCGACATGAGCGATGCCTGCCCGGTGGAGGCGACGCTGTAAGGCTTGCCGTTGATGGCGGTGGTGGCACCCAGCCGGAAGCGCGCGGCCTCGGGCAGCTCGCGGCCCGGGTTGATGGGCCGGGTGAAGACGTAGGACCCGTTGTCCTCGCCCAGCGTGGCCATGGTGCCGTCCTGCAGGAAGGCAGCCCATTCGGTCCACACGCCGGCGTCGCTCTTGTACTGCAGACGGCCCACGAGGGTGAAGGGCGTATCCTGGCCATCGAGCGTGATGCGCCCGCTGGCCATGAGCTGCAACGGGCTGTGGTCGTCGAACAGCTCGGCCATCTTGCCCAGCCGCGTGAGCACGTCGCCATTGCGCACCACGGTGCTCTGGCAGTAGCCGCACACGGCGTGCGTGGACTGCGCGCTCTTGAATTCGACAGGCGCGCCGCAGCCTGGGCAGGGCGCCCGGTAGTAACGCTGGGTGGGTTCGGATGCCATCAGGGGCAGCTGCCGTGCGCGGCGCAGGGCGCTTTGAAGCGATTTTGGCTTCTAGCGCTTGTCCCTCAAGCGCAGGCAGCTATGATTTTTATAGTGTCAGATCAGCTTCTTGAGCAGCTCGGCCTTCTTGGCGTCGAACTCCTCCTGCGTGAGGATGCCCTTGGACTTGAGGTCGCCCAGCTTCTCCAGCGTGGCCATCACGTCCTCGGGCTTCACACCCAGCGGCGCTGCGGCGGCCTGTGCGGCCGCAGCCGCGGCAGGGGCCACCGGCGTTTGCAGGCCCTGGGCCAGGTTTTGCGCCAGCACCTGGCCCAGCGCCACGCCGGCGCCCAGGCCCATGGCGTCACCGGCAATGCCGCTGCCACCGCCGCCCGCGCCGCCCTCGGCAAACTTGGGGATGGCCTGCGCCGTCTGGTACTGCATGAACTTGGCCATGTCGTTGCCGACCATGCCCATGCCGATCTTCTGGTCGAGGATCTTTTGCAGTTCTTCGGGCAGCGAGACGTTCTGCACCGTCATGCCTTCCAGCTGCAGGCCGATCTTGGCGAACGCGGGGGCCAGTTCCTTGGCCAGCGCGTCGGCAAACATCACCTGGTTGGCGGCGAGGTCGAGAAACGGCAGGCCGCTGCCGGCAATGGCGTTGCTGATGTTCTGAAGCACCATGCCGCGCAGCTGACCTTCGAGGTCGCCCACGGGGTAGCTCTCGCGGGTGCCCGAGATCTCGGTGTGAAAGAGCTTGGGGTCGGCAACGCGAAAGGCGTAGTTGCCGAACGCGCGCAGGCGCACCGCGCCAAAGTCCTTGTCGCGGATCGTGATGGGCTGGGGCGTTCCCCACTTCTGGTCGATCTGCTGGCGCGTGCTGAAGAAGTACACGTCGCTCTTGAAGGGGGACTCAAAGAGCTTGTCCCAGTTCTTGAGGTACGTGAGCACCGGCAGGGTCTGCGTGGTGAGCTTGTGGGTGCCAGGGCCAAACACGTCGGCCACCTGGCCTTCGTTGACGAACACGGCCATCTGCGACTCGCGCACCACCAGCGTGCCGCCGTTCTGGATTTCCATCCCGCTCATCGGGAAGCGCCAGGCCAGCGTTCCGTCGCTCTCCTCCGTCCACTGGATGATGTCTATGAACTGTTTCTTGATGAAGTCCATGAGGGCCATGTGTGCTCCGCTGAAGTGAAAGGAGAGGTGACGGAAAAAAGCGAGCGACCATCATAGCAATGGGGGCTTTGCGCGCCGCGTTTTTTATGGCGGCCCGCGTGGACGCGGCGCCTGGACCGCTGAACGGTCGTGCAACCTGTGGCGCGCATCCCACTGCGCTGGCTCCCGCAGCGGGCTATCTGCCCGTTAGCGAGGATCAATTGGCCTTTGGTATTGCGAATCATTATCATTGAATCAGTCCTCGCACCAGCACCCCAGGTGCGCAGGCCCGCACCGATACCGCAAGGAGCCCGCCATGACCCGCATCCGCCACGCCGCGCGCCAGAACAAGACCATGCTGATGAAGACCGGCAGCTACTACGTCATCCACATTGGCGTGGCGGCCATGGTGGCCTACGCCGTCACGGGCAACCTCTGGGCGTCGCTCACGCTCAGCCTGCTGGAGCCCACGGTACAGGCGGTGGCGTTCTTTTTCCATGAAAAGGCCTGGGACCGGGCCGCCAAGCGCAAGGCAGCAGCAACCGCTGGCCCGTCAGCAGACGGGCCCGTGGCCCAGCCGGCCTGAACGCAGCACCGCTGTTCCCATCACCCTGCGTCGCACCCCATCACTTCAGGAGGTTCACCATGTACAGCATCCCCTTGCACAGCCGCACTGCCGCAGGCCTCGCGTTTCAGAAATGGCTGGTATGCCGCCTGGCGGGCATGGCCAGCGCGGGGTAAGGTCAGAACCCAGCGTTCACGCTGAGCGCTGTCGAAGTGCCGTTGCAGGATGACGGCCATCCCGGCAACTCGCCGGGTGACCGGGCTGCATCGCCTCCGCTGAGGCCACGCCTTCTCAGGCCTTCATGTCCAGCAGCGAGCCCATCATCTGGGATTCGGTTTTCACGACCTGCAGGTTGGCCTTGAAGGCGTAAGTGGCAGCCATCTGCTCCACGGCTTCTTTCTCCAGCGCCACGCCTTCTGCCGCCTGCTCGCGCTGCACGGTGGCACGCACGCCCGCAGCGTCGGCAGCGGCTTCCTGCGCCGCCACCTGGCGGCGATAGCCGGGCGTGTTGGCGTTGGCCACGTTGTTGGCCGAGGCATCCAGCCGCATCTGTGCAGCCTGCATGCCGGATGCGCCGATCGAGGAGATGCTGGTGGCCATGGTGTGCTCCGCTTCAGGAAGGGTCGGTGAGAAGGCGAATTGTCTGCCTACCCGGCGCCCGCGGCAAGGCCCCGGCAAGGATGTCCTGCATCACCCTCGCGAGTCGGTGATAGTGCGGATCGGGATAGGCCGCAAGGCGTCTTTTTGCAGCCAATAGCCGGGCTATTGGCAAGAAAAGCAACGCAGCGGGTTGCCCGAGGCCGCGCCATCACAGACCGCAGGGAGTGATGCAGGACATCCTTAGCCCCCATGCGCCCGCGTCAGGCATTGCGCAAATGCCTGGGCGGCCCGGGTGGGCTGGGGTGACTTCCGCAGCACGCTCACAAACTGGCAGGGGTAGAAGAACTGCGCGGGCTGCACGGCCTGCATCAGCCCCTGGCGCTCGAAACCCTCGGCATAGTGGTCGGGCAAAAACCCCAGGTACCGGCCCGACAGGATGAGCGTGGCAATCGACTCCTGATCAAACCCCGTGGCCTTGCGCGGCAGGCGGGCGCTGTGGCTGAGCTCCATGTTGGGCGAGTGGTAGCCCAGCCCGGCAAACTGGTACGCGCGCAGGGCGTCCCAGGTGAGCCGGGCGCGGTCGGTGCCAAACAGCGGGTGGCGCGCGCCGCAGTACAGCAGCATGGTTTCGGTGAACAGGTTGGCGTACACCAGGCTTTGCGAGGCCCGGTGCGCCGGGATGATGCCCACCTGGAAGGTGCCGTCGATCAGCCCGCGCTCGATGGCCGGGATGCTGGCCACATGCATCTGCAGGCTGACCTCGGGCGCCTGCGCGGCAAAGAGCGCAATCGCATCGCCGATGTGTGCCGCCGGGTTGCTGGCGGTTTTGTCGAACACGGCCACATCCAGCCGCCCGCCCATGCGCTGGTGGATGTCGTCAATGCTGCTGCGAAACGTGTCCACCGCCGACAGCAGGCGCAGGGTTTCGTCATACACCCGCTGGCCTTCAGGCGTGAGCGCAAACCCGGCCCGCCCGCGCCGGCACAGCGTGAGGCCCAGGCGGGTCTCCAGGTCTTTCATGTGGCGGCTGACGGTGCTGGTGCCGATGTTGAGTTCCAGCTCGGCAGCCGACATGCCGCCGCATTCGGCCACGGCCTTGAAGACCTGCAGCAGGCGCAGGTCCATGTCGCTAAGCTGGCCGAGCACGGCGCGGTGCTTGGGTGCGGTGGCTGCAGAAGGTGCTGGGGTGACTTTTACTTGCATGAATCGTCAAGTAAACATTGATATTGGAGTATTTGAGAGATTAACACCCGGCGCAACAATGACCCACGTCATGCCCCGGCTGCGGGGCACCCCGCTTTTTTGCCGCCGCTTGGCACTGGAGAACCCATGAGCTTCGTCAACATCGAAAAACCCGCCGCCGGTGCCGAAGGCCCCCGCATGGATGCCGAATGGCTGGAGGCGCACTGGATGCCCTACACCGGCAACCGCCAGTTCAAGGCCAACCCGCGCATGATCGTGGAGGGCAGCGGCGCCTACTACACCGACTCCGAAGGCCGCAAGATTTTTGACGGCCTCTCGGGCCTGTGGTGCGCGGGCCTGGGCCACGGCCGCCGCGAGATCGCCGAGGCCATCGGCAAGCAGGCGATGAAGCTCGATTACGCGCCCGCCTTCCAGTTCGGCCACCCGCTGTCGTTCGAGCTGGCCAACCGGGTCAAGGAACTCACGCCTGCGGGCCTCGACTACGTGTTCTTCACCGGCTCTGGGTCTGAATCGGCCGACACTTCGCTCAAGATGGCACGCGCTTACTGG
The DNA here is from genome assembly GCA_001464865.1 of Burkholderiales bacterium Ga0074133. Lineage (GTDB taxonomy): Bacteria > Pseudomonadota > Gammaproteobacteria > Burkholderiales > Burkholderiaceae_C > Acidovorax. The sequence goes on along the minus strand of LNEG01000037.1, from coordinate 1,198 downwards.
CGCGCCAAGGGCCAGGCCAGCAAGACGCGGCTGATCGGCCGCGAAAAGGGCTACCACGGCGTGAACTTTGGCGGCATCTCGGTGGGCGGCATCGTGGCCAACCGCAAGCTGTTTGGCCAGGGCATCGAGGCCGACCACCTGCCGCACACGCAGCCGCCCGCAGGTTCGTTCCACAAGGGCATGCCGCCCACGGGCAAGGAGCTGGCCGACCGCCTGCTGGAAGTGATTGCGCTGCACGACGCCAGCAACATTGCCGCCGTGATCGTCGAGCCGTTTTCGGGCTCGGCCGGTGTGGTGATCCCGCCGGTGGGCTACCTGCAGCGCCTGCGCGAGATCTGCACGCAGAACAACATCCTCTTGATTTTTGACGAAGTGATCAGCGGCTTTGGCCGCAGCGGTGCATGGACCGGTGCCGAGGCCTTTGGCGTGACGCCCGACATCCTGAACTTTGCCAAGCAGGTCACCAACGGCGCGCAGCCGCTGGGCGGCGTGGTGGCCACCAAGGAGATCTACGACACCTTCATGGCCGCAGGCGGCCCCGAGTACATGCTGGAGTTTCCGCACGGCTACACGTACTCGGCCCACCCGGTGGCCTGCGCAGCAGGCATTGCGGCGCTCGACATCCTGCAAAAGGAAGACATGATCGGCCGCGTGAAGGCACTGGCGCCGTACTTTGAGCAGGCTGTGCACAGCCTCAAGGGCACGAAGCATGTGCTCGATATCCGCAACTTCGGCCTGGCCGCAGGCTTCACGATTGCGCAGGTGCCCGGCGAGCCCGCCCGCCGCCCGTACGAGATCGCCATGAACTGCTGGAAGAAGGGCTTTTACGTGCGCTACGGTGGCGACACCATCCAGCTCGCTCCGCCCTTCATCAGCGAGCGTGCCGAGATCGACCGCCTGGTGAACGCGCTGGGCGATGCGCTGAACGAAGTCAACTGACGCGACCGCCCCCACGCACCGCGCTGCCCGTCATGCACATCTCCATCGTCACGTTCGACGGTTTCAACGACCTCGATTCGCTGGTCGCATTCGGCATGCTCAACCGCATTGCGCTGCTGGGCGATACCAACTGGCAGGTGCGCATTGCCAGCCCCACGCGGCGCGTCACGTCCATGAACGGCCTGACCATTGACGCCCATGAAGACCTGAGCCAGCTGGCCCGGGCCGACGCCGTGCTGGTGGGCAGCGGCATGAAGAC
>LNEG01000036.1 GCA_001464865.1 Burkholderiales bacterium Ga0074133 | reverse complement strand
AGACATCATGGGAGAGATCACGGCGGCGACGCAGGAGCAAAGCCAGCGCATCGGCCACGTGAGCCAGTCCGTGGGCGAGCTGGAAGAAATGACCCAGCAGAACGCCGCGCTGGTGGAAGAAGGCGCCGCCGCAGCAGACAGCCTCAAGGAACAGGCGGGCCGCCTGACGCAGATGGTCCACGCCTTCCGGCTAACCCGCGACGGCGGTCAGACCGACAGCTGGGGCGCCTCAGGTGGCGTAACGGCAGCCCCGGCTGCAATGCCTGCACCCCATCACAACGCTGCTCCGCGCCAGCTCGCATCCCGCAGCGCCCCCGCACTGCCGCGCAGCTGAAGCGGCGGCGGGGCAAGGCGCCGGGGAGAATCCCGCGAGGTGCGGCGTGCCCCTCAGGAAGGGATCACGCTCGACCGGAGCGAAGCAAGGTCCAGCACGCGCAGGCCGCCGTATTCCACGCGGATCGTGCCCTGCGACTCCAGTGCCGAAAGCGCCTCGTTCACGCGCTGGCGCGACAGCCCCACCAGGTAGGCAAGCTCCTGCTGCGTGATGCGCAGCACCTCGCCCACACCCGGGTACAGCACAGGGTTGAACAGTGACGCCAGGCTGCGAGCCACACGTACGTCGGGGTTGTTCATGCGGTCGATCTCGCGCGCGGCAATGAACTGGCCCAGCCGTTCGTTGAGCTGGTTCATCACGAAGCGGTTGAAGCCAATGGAGTGATCGAGCAGCCAGTGGAAGGTGTCGATGGGCAACCCGGCCACCGTGCTTCTGCGCAGCGCCTGGATGTTGTAGCGGTAGGGCTCGCGCTTGAGTGCCGTGCCTTCGCCAAACCAGCCGCCCGGCGGCACGCCGGTGAACGTCATGGTCTGGCCCTGGGCGTTGTCGCTGCTCATCTTGAGCAGCCCCTCCACCACGCCAAACCAGTACGTCACGGGCCGGCCCAAGCGGCACACATAGTCACCGGCCCGGGCATCGCCCACCAGCAGCGCCGCCATGGCGCGCTCGCGCTCGGAGGGCTGCAGGAGGCCCAGCCACGGGATGCCCTGCAGCTCTTCCTCGGTGGGCAGCCTGCGCCGCTGGTGCAATGAAAGGTCCTGGCTCATGGCGGGATCATCGCGGGTTTTCTGAGGCTGAACGCACCCCCTGGGCCCCGGGAATACCACGAGGGAGATTGTCGTCAGCAAGACAAAACATTGTCAATCGCACCCGGATGATCCTGCGTTTTGCGGGCCGCCACCCCCGGCGTACCGCCCCTATCGAGGAGACTTCATGCAGCCACATCAGCGCGCCACAGCCGGGCACACGCAAGCCCACCTTCTGCCTTTCGCATCGGGCCCAGGCACCAGCCCCCCGCTGGCACGGCGGCGGCTGGTGGCCGCGATGGTGGGCGTGCCTTTGCTGGCGGTTGCCGGACGCACGGTGCGCGCGCAAGAGGGTGCCATCCGCATCGGGCAGTCCACCGCGCTCACGGGCCCGCTGGGCGAGCTGGGCTCGGCCATGCACCAGGGCGCCAAGGCTGCATTTGCCGCCATCAACGCCCGCGGCGGCGTGAACGGCCGCAGCATCGAGCTGGTCACCCGGGACGATGCCTACGACGTGGCGAAAGCCGTGGCGAATGTGGACGCCTTCCTGGCAGACCGTGACACCTTCGCCCTGTTCAACTGCATGGGCACGCCCATGATCGAGGCCATGCTGCCCAAGGTGATCGACAGCGGGGTGCCGTTCTTTGCGCCGTTTACGGGTGCGCAGGTCAGCCGCGTCAAGACGGCGCGCAATGTGTTCAACATCCGCGCCAGCTACGGCGACGAGGCCGAAAAGCTGGTGCAGCACCTGGCCACCATCGGCATCCGCCGTATCGGCGTGGTGTACCAGAACAACGCGTTCGGCAAAGAGGTGTACGGCGCTGCGCGCCAGTCCATCGAGCGCCTGAAGCTGCCCGAAGCCACCTCCGTCACCGTGGAGAGCAACGCGTCCGATGCAGGCGCGGCAGCCACAAGGCTCGCGGGGGCCAACCTGGAAGCCATCGTGATCGGCCTGGCCGGCAAACCCACGCTGGAGTTCGTCAAGGCATTCCGCGCCCAGCAGCGCGGCGTCACGCTGTATGCCCTGTCGGTGATGGGTACTGCCGCCACGGTGAAGGCGCTGGGCCCCGACGCCACGGGCATGGCGATATCGCAGGTGGTGCCGCTCCCCACCCATGTGGTGACGCCCGTGGTGCGGGATTTCCAGGCGGCATGGAAGGCATCGGGCGCCACCGCCGATGCCTCGCACCTGGCGCTGGAGGGCTACATCAACGCCCGCGTGTTTGCCGAGGCCCTGCAACGCGCCGGCCGCAACCCCACGCGCGCCGCGTTCATTGACGCGACGTGGAACCTCAGGAAATGGGACCTGGGTGGGTTCGAGATCAACGCCAGTACACCGGAGCGCAATGCATCGCGCTTCGTGGAGCTGACGCTGGTGGGGCGCGACGGGCGGTTTGTGCGGTGACGCAACGCGCCCCGATTGCTATTGTATTGATAGCAAACAGGAATTGATTTGCAAGGACCACAGGCACTTTTAGCCCAAATATTGCCTCTGGCAGCCTTTTGACGGGCCCCAGCGGCCCTCCGGCTGATGCCCACCCCTGGCCACCCGGGCAACACCGGAGCCACGCAGCCGCACCACCCGGCCGCCTACTGCGAACCCACGGCATACCGGTAGCCGCGGAACGACCACACCGTGCGGCTTTGCTCAACCCGCTCCAGCACCAGCCCCGGGCCAGCCTGATCGCCCTCGAGCAGCACCTGCCCGTTGACGATGGCCATCCGGTGCGCCGGGTTGTTGGAATACGTGGCGCCTGAAATCTTGAGTGCCGGCAGCTGGCTGCGGATCGCTTCGGGCAGATCGGCCTGTGCAAACACCGGCGCTGCGGGCGGTGGCGCAGTGGCCGCGCCCTGACCTTGCGCAGCCACGGGCTGGCCCGGCGAAGCGACCGCGGCAGTGCCGGGTGCCGGGGCCGCCGATGGCCGAGCGCGTGGCGACTCACCCACAGCAACAGGCAAAGAGGCAGGCAGGGGCGCAGGCCCGGCGCGCTGCGCCGTGACTTCAGCCGCCGGCCGTTCACGCGGTTTTTCAGCCACCCGCTTTTCAGGCGCACGCCGCTCGGGCAATGGGACGGCCGGCGCGGCAGGAGGGGGACTTGCAGTGGCCGCCACAGGGGCTACCGGCTCGGATGGCGGCGCCACCGCAGCTGCGGGCGCCGGCGCAGGCACGGCCACGGCAGGCAAAGGCTGCGCAGGCGCCACGGCGGGCGGACTCGCAGGCGCTGTCGGCAATGGGGGCACGGCAGCCACCTGCACTGCAGGGGTGCCGCCGGGGCGCTGCATGGCCCACCAGGTGCCCCCTGCGGCCACGGCGGCCAGCGCCAGCGCCCCGCCCAGCAGCACGGCCGGGTGTGCCGCCAGGGGCCTTGCAGCTGCGGGCGCGGCCCCGTGAACCGGTACCGTCTGGCTGTGCAGGCCGGGCACGCCACCACGGCCGCGCTCTGCTTCGGCGCGCCGCAGGGCATCAAGGATGTACGACATAAAAAACTAGCCTCCGGTGCGCAGGCGCGGCTCATTCACGCCGGTGGCGCGGTTGAGCAGCATGAGGGTCAGGGGTCCGGGGCGGCCGTCGGGCACCACGCCCTGGGCCAGTTGAAACCGGTGGATGCTGGCCTGGCGCTGGGCCGGCGTGGCTGCGCGGCGCTCGGGCCCTGCGCCGCCGGCCGCGCGGCTGGCCAGCTGGGCATCAAGCCACGCCGTGCCCGCCGCGGTGTCGGTGATCTCGCCCTTGTCGGGCATGGCATCGGGCGCACGCCACAGCGTGGCCAGGTCGCCGCGCCACACCTCGGCCAGGTCTTCCACCGGCACGCGCACGCGCTGCCCGGCGCCTTCGAGCGTGGCCAGGTTGCCGTCGAGGTGGCGCAACACGACAGTGACCGGCGCGTCGGGCGCATCGGCCGGGTACAGCGTGACCAACACCGGCCGGTCCAGCTGGCGCACCAGGTTGAGCCCGGCGCGGGGGTTACGGTAGCAGCGCACGCCGGCACGCGGCAGGCTGGTGCAGGGGTCGGCCCGGTCGGGCACGCTGGCGCCCCAGGCCGAGGCCAGTGCCAGCCATGCGGACGCGTCATCACTGCCTTGGGCGCGCAGGAACTGCTGCAGGGCATCGACCGGCCTCTGGGCAGCAGCAGCGCTGGCCGCAGCGCTTGCACCCGCAGCCGGCGCGGTGGCCAGCCCGCTGGCCGCCGCAGGCTGGGATGCCGCGGTGGTCGGGGCTGCGAGCGGGGCTGGTGCAGCCGCCGTGCGCTTGCCAACAGGCCCCCATGTGCCTGCGGCCCAGCCAGCCAGCGCCAGGGCCACCGCCCCTGCAACAGCACCCAGGCCAGCCACGGCCCAGCGCGGCACGCGTTCTCGCAGGTGGCGCGCGCCCGATGCGGCGGCTGCAGCAGCGGGGCGGTCAAACACCTCGCGCGCAGCGCGGTTGACCATGGCCACCGTGACGCCCCGCACCCCGGCCGCATAGGCGCCCAGCAAGGCGCGGTCG
>LNEG01000035.1 GCA_001464865.1 Burkholderiales bacterium Ga0074133 | reverse complement strand
GGCCCCAGGCCTACTTGCCCGCTTCCGCCGACTGCGCCCGGACCAGCCGCACGGGCAGCTTGCTGGTGCGGGCGGCATCGCCCCGCGCCTCGCCACTCGTCAGGTTCACCGCCCAGCCGTTGAGCATGGCGCCCTGCTGCGCCCCGTCGCCAGAGCGGCCCTGCACGATGTTGCCGTAGGTGTACTGGTTGATGCGTGGCGCGGTGGTGTTGACGGTGGACGACCAGTGCCACTGCCCCGGCGCGCGCGGAAACAGGATGGGGTTGAGGCCCGGCGGCTGCAGTGACTTGTCCACCAGCCGCTGCAGCTCGGCCGCGCGCGGCAGGCGCCAGCCCACCCCCTCGGCCTTCCAGCGTTCGCTGGCCAACGCGGTGGCCTCGGCGCGGTCGAGCAGCCGGGGCTCGCCGGTGCAGGTCTTGCCGTTCCACTGCATGCCCTCCACACAGCGCGACCAGGCCAGGCCCGCACGCTGGTCGAGCACCAGGGCGCCGTCGGCCGACACGGCCCAGTCGCCCGGGGCCTGGGAGTCCAGGGCGCGTGCTGGCGGAACCATCAGGGCCAGCAGCGGGGGGATGAGGAGCAGGATGGTTTTCATGGCAAAGCAAAAACGAGGTTGGGTAGCGCAATGTCCGGTAGGGCGCTGGCGCGAACCGCCGGCAACGGCACTACCCTAACCCCGCAAAAGCCTGCGCGCCACCCGTCTGGTCAAGAAACCCGTGCCGGGCGCTTTCTGCCTGCGTTGCCCGCAGAGGCGCCCACACCGGCCAGCGCACCCGATGCGGCCAGCGCCTCGGCCAGAAACCCCGCGAATGCCTGCACACGGGTGGAGAACTGGTGGCGCTGCGGATACACCGCGTAGATGTCCGCCGCCGGGGTCTGGTAGTGCGGCAGCACGGGCTCCAGCAGGCCCTGGGCCAGGTGGCGGTTCACGTCCCACTCGGCACGCATCACGATGCCGTGGCCCTGCAGCGCCCACAGCACGGCGATCTCGCCGTCGTTGGTGGTGAGGTTGCCGGTGATCTTGATCGACTCGGTGTGCGCCTTGCTGCCCCGCCCGGTGGTCAGGCGCCACAGGCCATAGGCCTCGTCGCCCTGGCGGATGCCGATGCAGTGGTGCTCCATCAGGTCGCGCGGCACGCGGGGTCTGCCATGGCGGTCGAGGTAAGCCGGAGCGGCGCACAGCAAGCGCCGGTTGGGGGCGATGCGGCGGGCAATCACGCGGCCATCGGGCGGCTCGCCAAAGCGCACGCACACGTCGTAGGCGTCGTCGGTGATCGGTGGCGGGTGCACCGACAACTGCAGTTGCACATCGACCCCCGGGTACTGGCGGACGAAATCGGAGATGACGGGCGCGATGTGCATGCGACCAAAGCCCAGCGTGGCGTTCACGCGCAGCAGGCCCTTGGGGCTGGTCTTGGACTGAGCGATGAGCTCATCGAGCGCGTCGATCTCGCGCAGGATGCGGCGCGCGTGCTCCAGCAGCAGCTCGCCCTCGGGCGTGAGGCTCATGCGGCGCGTGGTGCGGTTGATGAGCACCACGCCCAGGCGGCGCTCCATTTGCGCCAGGTGCTTGCTGACCGCGGCGGTGGACACGCCCATCTCGCGCCCCGCAGCGCTCAGGCTGGGGCTGGCAGCCAGGGCCGAGAAGAAGCCCAGTTCTGCGGGCTGGATGGTGGAGCTCATCATCGCATTATCAACCACAGGTTAACGACAGATTCACTTTTCTGGCGTTTTGGTGGCGCTGTGGTGCCTACAGTCGCTCCCACTGCTCGGGCTCCGATGCATTGCGCGCGGCCCGGTGCCAGAGCTGAGTTTTCACCCCGTATTCACACCCCCAAGAGACCTTCATGAAGACCTACCAAATCGCCACCATCCCCGGAGACGGCATCGGCAAGGAAGTGGTTCCTGCCGGACAGCGCGTGCTGGAAGCCCTCGCAGCCCAGCGCCCCGGCCTGCAGTTTGCGTTTGAGAATTTTGGCTGGGGCGGCGACTGGTACCGCGCCCATGGCGTGATGATGCCGGCCGACGGCCTCGATGCCCTGCGCGGCAAGGACGCCATCTTGTTCGGCTCGGCGGGCGACCCCGACATCCCCGACCACATCACGCTGTGGGGCCTGCGCCTGAAGATCTGCCAGGGGTTCGACCAGTACGCCAACGTGCGGCCCACGCGCATCCTGCCGGGCATCGACGGGCCCCTGAAGCGCTGCGCGCCCAAAGACCTGGACTGGGTGATCGTGCGCGAAAACTCCGAGGGCGAATACTCGGGCGTGGGCGGCCGCGTGCACCAGGGCCACCCCATCGAGGCTGCCACGGATGTGTCCGTGATGACCCGCGTGGGCGTGGAACGCATCCTGCGCTACGCCTTCCGCCTGGCGCAATCGCGCCCCCGCAAGCAGCTCACCGTCATCACCAAAAGCAACGCCCAACGCCACGCCATGGTGATGTGGGACGAGATCGCCGTGCAGGTGGCAGCAGAGTTCCCCGATGTGAAGTGGGACAAGGAGCTGGTGGACGCCGCCACGGCCCGCATGGTCAACCGCCCCGCCACGCTCGACACCATCGTCGCCACCAACCTGCATGCCGACATCCTGTCGGACCTGGCCGCCGCACTGGCGGGCAGCCTGGGCATTGCGCCCACCGGCAACATCGACCCCGAGCGCCGCTACCCCAGCATGTTCGAGCCCATCCACGGCTCGGCGTTCGACATCATGGGCAAGGGCCTGGCCAACCCCATCGGCACCTTCTGGTCGGTGGTGATGCTGCTGGAGCACCTGGGCGAGGCGGATGCCGCACTCGCCGTGATGCAGGCCATTGAACAGGTCACGGCCAACCCCGCCCTGCACACCCGCGACCTGGGGGGCACGGCCACCACGGCGCAGGTGACAGACGCGGTCTGTGCACTGATCGCCGGCAAGCCCGTAGCGGCCTGAGCCGTAACGCAGCAACGGACAGGGCTGCGTCGGCAGCCACCGAACCCTGCGCCTATCCCACAGACCACGCCCTGACGCTGCAAATGAAGACGCCCACCGACACCCAGGCACGCGAGTGGCTGCGCGGCATGTTTGATGCCGCCATCGCCTCGGCGCAGCCAGCGGTGTGCCTGCCTCCCCACCTGCCCACGCCGCCCCGGGGGCGGACGGTGGTGATCGGGGCGGGCAAGGCATCGGCCCAGATGGCGCAGGTGCTGGAGGCCCACTGGCCTGCGCCGGTCACAGGCCTGGTGGTCACACGCTACGGCCATGCCGCTGCCTGCCAGCACATCCGCGTGCTGGAGGCCGCCCACCCGGTGCCCGACGCCGCAGGCATGGCCGCTGCACAGCAAATGCTGGCGCTGGTGGCGGGCCTAAAGCCGGACGACCTGGTCATCGGGCTGTGGTCGGGCGGCGGCTCGGCACTGCTGCCCCTGCCGCTGCCGGGCATCCCGCTGGCTGAGAAACAGGCCCTCCACCAGGCCCTGCTGCGCAGCGGCGCCAGCATTGGCGAGATGAACTGCGTGCGGCGACACCTCTCGGCCATCAAGGGCGGGAGGCTGGCGCTGGCCTGCAGCCCCGCCCGGGTGGTCAACCTGGTGATGTCGGACGTACCGGGCGACGACCCGCTGGATGTGGCCTCGGGCCCCAGCGTGGCCGACCCCACCACGCTGGTACAGGCGCTGGCCATCGTGCAGCGCTACGGCATTGCGCTACCGCCCGCCGTGCAGGCGGCGCTTGCTACACCGGCCAGCGAAAGCATCAAGCCCGGCGACCAGCGGCTGGGCCCCATCGCTACCCATGTCATCGCCACGCCCCGCCATGCGCTGGAGGCCGCCGCCGAGGTAGCCCGCCGCGCGGGGCTGGAGCCCACCATCCTCGGCGATGCGCTGGAGGGCGAGGCCCGCGAAATGGGCACCGTGCTGGCGGGCATGGCTCGCTATACAGCCAGCACCCCTTCAGCCCGACACCGCGTGCTGCTCAGTGGCGGCGAGAGCACCGTCACCCTGCGCAGCACAGCCCCGGGGCGCGGCGGGCGCAATGTGGAGTGCCTGCTGTCCCTGGCGCTGTCGCTGAAGGGCCTGCCGGGCGTGTACGCACTGGCCGGTGACACAGACGGCATCGACGGGCTGGAGCCCGTGGCTGGCGCCATCGCCACACCAGACACCCTGGAGCGCGCTGCCGCGCAGGGCCTGCAGACCACGGCAGCCCTGGATACGCACGACGCCCACCGCTTTTTTGGCGCGCTGGGCGATGCCGTGGTGACCGGCCCCACCGGCACCAACGTCAACGACTTCCGCGCCATCCTGATCACGCCCCCCGGCTGAAGCCGCGCATCTGCTGCGCCGGCAGCCCCACCCACAAGAACCACCACCCAAAGGAGACAACCATGACACGCCTTGCCACACCGCACCACCCATCGTCCACGCCCCCGGCCCGCCGCCGCCTGCTCGCACTGGCCACACTCGCCGTGGCTGCCTGTGCGCTGCCTAGCGCACCCGCCCACGCGCAGGCGTGGCCCGCCAAGCCCGTCACCCTCGTCGTGCCCTTTGCTGCAGGTGGCACCACCGATGTGCTGGCCCGCGCGCTGGGCGAAAAACTGAGCACCGCGCTGGGCCAGCCCGTGATCGTGGAAAACCGGGGCGGCGCCGGCGCCACCATTGGCGCCGACTACGTGGCCAAGGCCCCTGCCGACGGCTACACGCTGCTGATGGGTGCGGTGCACCACACCATTGCCACCAGCGTCTACAAAAAACTCAGCTACGACTTTCAAAAGAGCTTTGCCCCCATCACCACCGTGGCCCTGGTGCCCAACGTGCTCGCCATCAGCGCCAGCACACCGGCGAAGGATGTGAAGGAACTCGCGGCGCTGATCAAGGCCGCACCCGACAAGTTCTCGTATGGCTCCAACGGCGCGGGCACGGCCCAGCACCTGATTGGCACGCAGTTCTCCAGCCAGGTCGGAGCGCCCCTGCTGCATGTGCCCTACAAGGGCAGCGGCCCGCTCACGACCGACCTGCTGGGCGGACAGGTGTCGATGTCGTTCGACACCGTCACGCCGGTGCTGCCCCACATCAAGGCGGGCAAGCTGCGCGCGCTGGCGGTGACCACGGCCAAACGCTCATCGGCCCTGCCCGATGTGCCCACTCTGCAGGAAAGCGGTTTTGCGGGCTTCGACATCGGCACCTGGTTTGGCGTGCTGGCCCCCGCCCGCACGCCCGCCGACGTGGTGGCCAAGCTGAATGCAGAGATGGTCAAGGTGATCCAGTCGCCCGACTTCAAGAAGCGCATGCAGGACATCGGTGCCGAGCCCATCGGCAACACTCCTGCCCAGATGGCCGAGCAGATCGCCGCCGACACCGCGCGCTTTTCCAGGCTGGTGGCCGACAACAAAATCACCACCGACTGAGCGCCTGGCAAGGGCCGTGCAGCACACGGGTTGGTATAACCGACCCATGCCCGATCGCGCCGCCCTCCCGGCCACCGCCACGCCCGTCACCCTCGTCAGCGCTCTCGAAGAGCGCGCCTTCAATGCCTGGCCCGCGCACCAGACGGTGTTCCACCAGGGCTGGGTGTTTCGCCTGGCGGGTGGCTATACCAAGCGCGCGAATTCCGTGAACGCGCTGGTGCCTGGGGCGCCATTTGATAGCGTGCGCGAGGCAGCCGCGGCGCTGTATGCCCGGCACGGATTGCCAGCCGTGTTCCGCATTTCGCCCCTGGCCCCGGCTGCCGCGGACCAGGCACTGGCCGACGCGGGGTATCAGCACTTCGACCCGTCGCTCGTCCTGCACCGGGCGCTCACACCGGGTGTTGCCGCCAAACCGGATGGCCGCAACGTCGTCAGCACCTCACCGTCTCCGGCCTGGCTGGAAGGCTTCGCGGCGGCCAATGGCGTGGCCCCGCACCACCGCAACCTGCACCGCAGCATCCTCGACGCGATTGCCCACCCAACGGGCTATGCGTTGCAACACGACGCCCGTGGCCATGCCGTGGGTTTTGGCCTGGCGGTGCTGGAGCGTGGCGCCGTTGGCCTGTATGACCTGGCCGTGGCCCCTGAACACCGGCGCAGTGGCCGCGGGCGCGCGCTGGTGCAGGCCCTGCTGGACTGGGCCGTCCAGACGGGGGCGACGAGCGCCTACCTGCAGGTGCGCGCGCAGAACCTGCCCGCGCTGCGGCTGTACGAATCGATGGGCTTCCGGGCAGCGTACGGCTACCACTATCGAGTGCCGGGCTGAGGGAGACTGCGCGACGCATCCGGTCCGCCCGGCATGCGGGCCGCTGGCCCCTCGGAGGCTGCCGCAGACCCTCGACTTTCCGAGCGGCTGGCAACCAGCCATGGCCCCTAGAATCAGCCCGCCAAACTGCAAGCAAAACCATCGACTGCAGGCGCAAGGGAGGGAGGGGATATGAGTTCAAGGTCCGCCAGGAAAACACCCCGCCCGGTATGTTTCTCGCTGACTTTTCCATTCATATGCAAAGCAATTTTCGATCGTGGGTTTCCCGGAGTGTGCGTGTCCTGTGTGTTGCCGCAGGCGTCGCGCTGACGGGTTGTGCATCGGTCTACGTAGACACGGCCACACGGGAAGTGGCAGACGCCGAAATCAAACGCCCGGCCATCGCGCTGCGTGCGGCTCTGGTGTTTGATTTCCAGACCAACGGCGCCCCGAACGCGGCCGCCACCCGGTTTCTCAAGGATCAGGTCGCAGCCCAGGTGGAGAAAAGCGGCCTGTTCCAGGTGGTGCCCACGGCCGGCGGCAACACGGCGCTTTTGAACATCACGATCAACAACGTCCCCATCACCAAGGACGCGGCGCAGCAGGGCTTTGTGACGGGCCTGACCTTCGGACTGGCAGGCTCCGCCGTGACGGATGGGTACATCTGTACCGTGAGCTATGTGCCTGCAGACGGCAGCCCCACTGTTTCGAGCACGGCCCGGCACGCCATCCACACCACGATGGGCAATGCAACAGCCCCGGCAAACGGCGTGAAGTCGGCCAGCACCGAGGAAGCCGTGCGCACCATGGCACGCCAGATCATCGCCAATGCGCTGCGCGACCTGTCGACCAACCCCCAGCTGAAGTGACCACTCCGGGCCAACCAGACCATGCATACGCTCCTCAAACTTTTTTCCCTGGCTTTGGTGGTCCTCACCACCGGCTGCGCCCAGATCACGATGGGCACGCCGCAGCCCGCGGCCGAAAACACCGCCAGCCTCCGGCAGGCAAAGCTGGCAGAAGCGCGCGTGGGAGCCTTCACGCTGGATGCGGGCAAACCCGCGCAGATGGACAAGGGGCACTCGCTAAGGGGTGCCCAGATGCAGGCGCCCACCAACGGCTCGTTTGCCGAATACCTGCGTGAAAGCCTGCGCGTGGAGTTGGCCGCCGCCGGGCTGCTGAACCCGCAAGCCGATGCCGTCATCTCAGGATTCCTGACCCACACCGATGTCGCTCCCGACATTGGCACCGGAACAGCCGCACTTTCTGCGCGCTTTGTGGTGACCCGTGGTGGCGCCAAACGCTACGAGCAGGAACTGTCCGTTCAGTCGGAATGGGAGTCCTCGTTCATGGGCGCGGTCGCCGTCCCGGCAGCGGCTCAACAGTACGAAGGCCTGTACCGCAAGCTGGTGGGCCGGCTGGTGGCAGACCCGGCCTTCCGCCAGGCGCTCTCGAAGTAGCGCCATTGCACGGCCAGCGGTCCTGCACGTGCCCTGGGGCCGAGGCCGCGCAGGGAGGGCTGCCCGGGGCCGTCGGCACCCATCCTGATCCGCACCACCACGCCACCGCCAGGTATAGGCAAGGGTTCTCTACCGGTGGCTGAGCCTGCGCACCGCCCAGTCACCCAGGCTCTGCACGGCCTGTACAAAGAAGATCAGCACCAGCACCACGGCCAGCATGATCTCGGGCAGAAAGCGCTGATAGCCGTAGCGGATGCCCAGGTCGCCCAGGCCTCCTCCGCCAATCGCACCGGCCATGGCCGAGTAGCCGGTGAGGCTCACAAAGGTGATGGTCAGGCCGGCCACGATGCCGGGCAAGGCCTCGGGCAGCAGCACCTTCCACACGATCTGGCCGGTGGTGGCGCCCATGGCCTGCGCGGCCTCAATGAGGCCGTGGTCCACCTCGCGCAGCGCGGCTTCGACCAGGCGCGCCACGAACGGGGCGGCGGCGATGGTCAGGGGTACCACTGCCGCGGCGGTGCCAATCGACGAGCCCGTGATGAAGCGCGTAAACGGGATGATGGCCACCAGCAAAATGATGAAGGGCGTGGACCGCACAGCGTTGACCAGCCAGCCCACCAGCTTGTTGACGGGGCCGTTTTCAAGCACGCCGCCGTGGTCGGTCAGGCGCAGGAATACGCCCAGTGGCACGCCGATGAGGCCGCCCACGATGCCGGAAATGCCGACCATGACCAGTGTCTCCCACAGGGATGACGCAAAGAGTTCCAGCATGGCTGGCGTGAAGTGGTTGAACATGATTTGCGACTCCTCTCAAACGGCAACGGCCACTTCTTCGACTTCGACACCACCCGCGCGCAGGTGCGCCACGGCGCCCCGCACACGGTCGGCCTGGCCACTGGCAAACACGGCCAGCGAGCCAAAGGTTTCATCCTGGATCTCGTCCACCTGGCCGTGCAGGATGCTCATGTCCACACCAAACTCGCGGACCAGCTGCGACAGGATGGGCTGGTAAGCGCTGTCACCCGAGTACGACAGCCGCAGCAGCCGCCCCGTGTGGCCGGGCGCCGTGGTGGCCAGCCGGCGGGTGAGCTTGCGCACATGGACGAGCACGCTGGTGGGCAGCTCTTGCGGCAGGATCTCGTCGATCAGGCTCTTGGTGATGGCCTGCCGGGGGCGGGTGAACACATCCAGCACCCGGCCCTGCTCCACAATGCGCCCCGCCTCGATCACAGCCACGCGGTCAGCCACCTGCTTGATGACCTGCATCTGGTGCGTGATGAGCACCACCGTCAGGCCCAGCTCGCGGTTGACCTGGCGCAGCAGGTCGAGGATGGAGCGCGTGGTCTCCGGGTCGAGCGCCGAGGTGGCTTCGTCAGACAGCAGCACCTTGGGCCGGCTGGCCAGCGCACGCGCAATGCCCACACGCTGCTTTTGCCCGCCGCTGATCTGCGCCGGGTAACGGTCGGCCAGGTGGGCAAGGCCTACCAGCTCCAGCAGCGGATTCACGCGCTCGCGGATGGCGGTCTTGCCCATGCCCGCCAGTTCCAGCGGCAGGGCGACGTTGTCAAACACCGTGCGCGACGACAACAGGTTGAAGTGCTGGAACACCATGCCGATGTCGCGGCGTGCGGCGCGTAGCTGCGCATCATTGAGGCTGGTGAGTTCCTTGCCGTCCACGATGACCTGGCCCGCAGTGGGCCGGTTGAGCAGATTGATGACGCGCACCAGCGAGCTCTTGCCCGCACCGCTCTTGCCGATGATGCCGAAGACTTCGCCTGGCGTGATGTGGAGGTCGATGCCGCGCAGGGCTTCGACCGGGCCTTGTGGGCCCGGATAGGTCTGGGTGATACCCCGTAGTTCGATCATGGTGACGAAAGCAATGGCAGTGCTGCCGCGGCGCGGGTGGCGCCGCAAGCCTGCCGATTCAATGGAAGGGACCGCGGAGAAGCGGAGGCGAAAGGAGCGGGACTGTATCGGCCCATCGTAAGTTCACAAACGATTAAAAAATTCATTCGTTAGAACCATGGGTTATCAAGATCCATCACGCACGATGAAGCACTTCAATATTGATAGCACTCTGACGAACACGGACAGGCGCCCTGCAAGCATTGGAGCCGTTTCCCCCCGGACGGCTCACCCCGAGATTCGCAGCCACCTGCTTTTTTATTTCTATATTTCCACGTTTGTTGTATTATTGAACCATGCAAGAAAACGAAGCCGTCAGATCCCTCGCTGCCCTGGCCCAGGAAGTACGCCTGCGCGTATTCCGTGCGCTGGTGGTGGCCGGTCAGGCCGGGCTGACACCCGGTGCGCTATGCGAGCAACTGGGCATTGCGCCCAACACGCTGTCGTTCCACCTCAAGGAGCTGACCCACGCGGGCCTCGTCAGCCAGGAGCGCCAGGGCCGCAACCTGATCTACCGCGCATCGTTTACCGCCATGGCATCGCTCATGGCCTACCTGACCGAAAACTGCTGCCAGGGCGCGCCCTGTGCTGCGGATGCCGCAACCCCGGCATGCGAGTGCTGAGCCCCCGCCTGCTTGCACCGCGTTGCTGGATGACCTCCTGTTTGACCGTTGGCCTGCCTGACCACTGAAAGGACCCCGCCATGAAACGCTTCCACGTACATCTGCATGTTGCCGACCTCGGCCAGAGCGTCGCCTTCTATTCCAAACTGTTTGGCGCCCAGCCTGCCCGCGTGGAGGCCGACTACGCCAAGTGGATGCTCGACGACCCGCGCGTGA
The DNA here is from genome assembly GCA_001464865.1 of Burkholderiales bacterium Ga0074133. Taxonomy (GTDB): domain Bacteria; phylum Pseudomonadota; class Gammaproteobacteria; order Burkholderiales; family Burkholderiaceae_C; genus Acidovorax. Next base: position 11,410 of record LNEG01000035.1, on the reverse strand, counting down.
ACTTTGCCATCTCCACCCGCGGCAGCGCGCCGGGCGTGGATCACCTGGGCTTTCAGGTGGACGATGCCAGCGAACTGGCCGACCTCAAGGCCCGGGCGCAGTCCGCCGACATGGCCCTGCTGGACGAAGGCGCCACCACCTGCTGCTATGCCCGCAGCGAAAAGCACTGGGTGACCGACCCGCAGGGCGTGGCGTGGGAGCACTTCCACACGCTGGGCAACATCCCCGTGTTCAACGAAGCAGCCGCACAGCGGCAGGCAACCGCTGTGACCGCGCCGGACACCGACGCCGCCGCTTCGTGCTGCCCCACGGGCACACCCGCAGCGCATGCAGCCGCACCCGCCCGGGCCGCATGTTGCGGCCCCGCCGCATCCACCCCCACCCCCACTGCCAGCCGTTGCTGCTGAACCCGGAGCCAGACCAGTGACCGATACCCGCCCACCCCTGAACGTGCTGTTCCTGTGCACGCACAACTCCGCCCGCAGCATCCTGGCTGAAGCCCTGCTCAACGCCATGGGCCACGGCCGCTTCAAAGCCTATTCGGCCGGCAGCAGCCCGCGTGACAACCAGCAGCCGCACCCGCTGGGCCTTCAGGCGCTGGCCCAGGCAGGCATCTCCACCGCCGGTCTGCGCAGCAAAAGCTGGGACGAGTTCGCCGCACCTGGCGCGCCGCACATGGACCTGATCATCACCGTGTGCGACAACGCGGCGGGCGAGGTCTGCCCCTTCTGGCCCGGCCACCCGGCCACGGCGCACTGGGGCTATGCCGACCCGTCGGCGGGCGATGGCTCAGATGCCGACAAGGCCGAGGCCTTCCGCAAGACCCTGCACGCCATCAAGCAAAGGCTGGAGCTGCTGGTGAACCTGCCCGCCGACAAGCTGGCCGCCACCGTGCTGCAAGCCACGGCCCGCAACCTGCCAGCGCAATGATGAAACGCCCCCTGAGTCGCTTCGCGCCTTCCCCCTCTCTCGCCTCGCTGCGCGAGCCGGGAGGGGGACGCCCCCAGCGCGGCGGGGCGGCCCTTGCGCGGGGGCGCTGGTTTAGAGCGCGCCAGTTGGATGCGTCGCGGCGGGTGGCGCGCAGCGCAATGGATCACTGAAGGGATCACTGAAATGACACTGCCACCAAGCCCCTTGCAACGCGCTGCTGCCAGCGCGTTGCCCCCCTCCCCCGCCACCGGCATGGCGGTGTTCGAGCGCTACCTCACCGTGTGGGTGCTGCTGTGCATCGTGGCCGGCATTGCGCTGGGCCAGTGGCTGCCTGGCGTGGCCCGTACCGTGGGCGCGCTCGAGGTCGCCCGCGTCAACCTGCCCGTGGGCCTGCTCATCTGGGTGATGATCATCCCCATGCTGCTCAAGGTGGACTTTGGCGCGCTGGCCGAAGTGCGCCAGCATGTGCGCGGCATCGGCGTGACGCTGTTCGTCAACTGGCTGGTCAAGCCGTTTTCGATGGCGCTGCTGGGCTGGCTGTTCATCCGCCACTGGTTCGCGCCCTACCTGCCTGCCGACCAGATCGACAGCTACATCGCCGGGCTCATCTTGCTGGCTGCAGCGCCCTGCACGGCCATGGTGTTTGTGTGGAGCCGCCTCACCGGGGGCGACCCGCTGTTCACGCTGTCGCAGGTGGCCCTGAACGACAGCATCATGATCGTGGCGTTTGCGCCGCTAGTGGCCTTTTTGCTGGGCCTGTCGGCCATCACCGTGCCGTGGGACACGCTGCTCACCTCCGTGGTGCTGTACATCCTGGTGCCGGTGGTGATCGCGCAGTGGCTGCGCAAGCGCCTGCTGCGCAAGGGCCAGGCCGCGTTTGACGCCGCCGTGGCGCGCACCGGCCCGTGGTCCATCGCCGCGCTGCTGGCCACGCTGGTGCTGCTGTTCGCCTTCCAGGGCGAAGCCATCCTGCAGCAGCCGTTGGTGATCGCCCTGCTGGCCGTGCCCATCCTCATCCAGGTGCTGTTCAACTCGGCCCTGGCCTACGGCCTGAATCGCGCCGTGGGCGAAAAGCACAGCATTGCCTGCCCCTCGGCGCTGATTGGCGCATCCAACTTCTTCGAGCTGGCCGTAGCCACGGCCATCAGCCTGTTTGGCTTTCACTCCGGCGCGGCACTGGCCACCGTGGTGGGCGTGCTGATCGAGGTGCCCGTGATGCTGGCGGTGGTGGCGGTGGTCAATCGCAGCAAGGGCTGGTACGAGGCGCGCTGACCTGGCGTCGGGCGCGCGCGCCAGCCTCAGGCCGCTGGCCCCTTGCCCTGTACCTTGCGCGATACGGCGGCGCCCAGCAACAGCACACCCACCGCCGCCGCCGTGAACACCGGCGGCAGCCAGCCCCGGTCCACGCTGAAGGCCACGATCAGCACGCCGGTGGACTGGCCCAGAAACAGCAGGCACGCAAACAGCGTGACGGCTGTGCCCCGCGCCTCGGGGGCCATCTGCGTGGCCTGCACCTGCAGCGTGTTGTGCAGCATGTAAAAGCCCAGCCCTGACAGGAAGCAGCCCACCACCGCCCACGCGACCACGGGCGACCATGCCAGCAGCAGCAGGCCCGCGGCGATCAGCGTGCCGCCCGCCAGCGCCAGCCCGCGCTCGCCCAGCCAGGCCAGCCAGCGGCGGGCGAACACGCTGTACAGCAAGCCACCCACGCCATACAGCACCATGGCACCGCCCGCGGCCGACGCCGACAGGCCGAACCCGTCGACCATGCGCGCCGGCACAAAGGCCAGCGTGCCAAACGCCAGTGCACCTTCCAGGGCTACCACCGTCAGCACCCAGCGCACGCGTGGCACCTGCAGCAGGGCCAGGGTGCCGGCCACATAGCCCGCCAGCGAAAACGGCGGCCGCCCCCCCGCATCGGCCGCGGCCTGCGCGATGGCCTCTGGCGTGGCGCTGGCCGCGCGCACCTGCCGCCACAGCAGCACCGCGGCCACGGCAAACAGCGCCGACAACACCGCAAAGGCGGCGCGCCAGCCCAGCGTTTCGGTGGCAAATCCGCCAAACCACTGCCCGGCCATCATCCCCATGACCGTGGCGCCCATCAGGCGCGCCAACGTCTCCTGCCGCTGCGCGTAGGGGACCTGATCGCCGATCCAGGCCATCGACAGCGGAATGATCCCGGCCGCCGCTGCCCCCATGGCCGCACGCGCCACCACCAGCACCGTGAACCCAGGCGCCATCGCAGTGACCGCGTTGAACACCGCACATGCGGCCGTGGCGCCAATGATCACGCGCAGCTTGCCCAGGCGGTCGCCCAGCGGGCCATACACCAGCTGCAGCACGCCGTAAGCCACCGCGAACGACGCCACGACGGCAGCGGCATCTCCGGTGGTGGTGTGGAACTCCTCGGCCAGCGCCACCAGCATCGGGTCGCACACGCGCATGGAAGCCATGCTGGAAAACGCCGCAAGGCTGATGAGCCGCAGCATGGTGTGGGTCGATTGCATGCCGCGATTGTGGTGCGCGCCAGCCCAACGTGCTGTCGCGGGCGTGGGGCGTCGGCCCGGCGTTGTTGCCGGGCGTTGCTGCACCACCTCCAGTTACTACATTTTTAATAGCATCTAGGGAAATAAATACCTGGACATCAGCCCGTTTTGAGCCAATTTTGGCCCTGGGCAGCCGTCCGCTTGCCAAAACGGCAGGAGTCCACACCACTGTGATTAAAATCAGTTTTTGCCGACGCACCACCCGATGACGGCACCCACCCGCCCCACCCTCACCCGCTTTCACCGCACGCGCCTGATGCAGATCTGGCGCTCGGCCGGGTGGCCGTGCAGGGACGCAATCGAGATCGACCTGCTGGCCGCCGGCATGCTGGCGCTGCAGCAGTCGCCAGAAGGCTGTGAAACCCTGCGCCTCACCGACGAAGGCATCCGTACGCTGGCCCAGGCGCGCCAGGGCAACGCGCGGGCCCTGAGCGCACACGACCGGCTGGGCCAGAAGTTCGCCGCCCAGTTGCTTGCTGCAGGCCGCATCGTGTGGCACGAGCTGTCGCTGCGCGCCGTGGTGGAGGGTGCAGACGCGCCAGCGGGCAGTGCGCATCCGTCCACCGCCCCGGTGCCTCCTGGCGCCCCCGTCAGCATCTCGTTGTGGAGCGATGCCGACCACACGCCGCCGGCCCGCGCTGCTGCCAACGTGTGGCGCATGGCGCGCCCCGACCTGTTTTCGGTGCGCAACACCTCGGTGCCCGCCTACCTGCAACCCATGGTGCACGAGGTCAAGGCGAGCCGCGCCGACCTGCTGTCGGACCTGCGGCACGACGCCAAGCGCCAGGCCTACCAGTGGCTGTGCGAGGAGTGCTATTACGTGTTCCCGGCCGGCATTGCCGAGCCCGAAGAAATCCCCGAGCACTTCGGCATCTGGGTACTGCACGGCAGCATCGAAGAAGGCCGCTTTGAACTGCTGCGCCCTGCGCGGCACAACACCTGCACCCTGCCCTTTGCCGTGTGGATGGCGCTGTGCAAGGCCACCCCATTGCGCAGCGACGACGAGCCAGCCCAGGCCCACCTGGGCGAAGGGTGCGAGCCAGGCGAAACGGGCGATGCGTCCCCCGCACCATGACCTACACCGTGGCGGTGCGCGAGCTGTGCGAGTTCACCGCCAAGCAGGGCGACCTGGACCTGCGCTTCACGCCCGCGCCCACCGCGCTGGAAGGCATTGCAGGCCATGCCGTGACCGCAGCGCGCCGGGGCGCAGGCTACCGGGCTGAGGTGGCGCTCTCCGGCAGCTACCAGACCCTGCGCGTGCGCGGCCGGGCCGATGGCTACGACCCGGCGCAGCAGCGCATCGACGAGGTCAAGACCTTCAAGGGCAGCCTCGACCGCCAGCCCGCATCGCACCGCCACCTGCACTGGGCGCAGGCAAAGGTGTACGGCTGGCTACTGTGCGAACAGGAAGCGCTGGCGCACATCGACGTGGCGCTGGTGTACCTGGATGTGGGCACGCAGCAGGAGACGGTGTTCACCGAGCGCTGCAGCGCCGCCGACCTGCGCCAGCATTTCGAGGCCCAGTGCCTGCGCTTCATTGCCTGGGCCGAACAGGAGGCAGCCCACCGCACGGCGCGCGATGCGGCGCTGGGTACGCTGGCGTTCCCGTTTGGCGGCTTTCGCACCGGCCAGCGCCCCCTGGCCGAGGCGGTGTACAAGGCGGCGGTGGCGGGCCGATGCCTGCTGGCCCAGGCGCCCACCGGCATCGGCAAGACCATGGGCACGCTGTTTCCGCTGCTCAAGGCCGCGCCGGCGCAGCGCATCGACAAAGTGTTCTTTCTGGCCGCCAAAACCTCGGGGCGGCAGATGGCGCTGGATGCGCTGGCGCGCCTGTCTGACAGCGCACCCACATTGCCGATGCGCGTGCTGGAGCTGGTGGCACGCGACAAGGCGTGCGAGCACCCCGGCAACGCCTGCCACGGCGACTCATGCCCGCTGGCGCGCGGCTTTTACGACCGCCTGCCCGCCGCCCGCGCCGCGGCCGTGGCAGACGCCGGTGACGGCAGCCCCGCCCCCGCGCTGCTGCAAACCCGCGTGCGTGACGTGGCCCTGCAGCACGACGTCTGCCCCTACTACCTGAGCCAGGAACTCGCCCGCTGGGCCGACGTGGTGGTGGGCGACTACAACTACTACTTTGACCTGGGCGGCCTGCTGCACGGCCTGGCCCAGGCCAACCAGTGGCGCACAGCCGTGCTGGTCGACGAGGCGCACAACCTGGTCGAGCGCGGGCGCAAGATGTTCACCGCCGAGCTGCACCCGGCCGCCCTGGCCCAGGCCCGCAGCAGCCCCACCGCCACGCGCCATGCGCCGGTCAAGAAGGCGCTGGACAAGGTGCGCCGCGCCTGGGTGGCGCTGGACAAGGCCCAGACCGCCGCCTACACCGTGCTGGATGCCATGCCCGACAAGCTGCTGGCCGCCCTGCAGCAGTGCACCACCACACTCACCGAACACTTCACCGACCACCCCACCGAGCCCGACCCCGCCCTGCAGGCCTTCTACTTCGACGCCCTGCACCTGCAGCGCATGGCCGACCTGCTGGACGCGCATTCGATGGTGGACATCACCCAGCCTGCGGAAAGCCGCGGGGCGCGGCCCCCGAAGCCCGGCGAATCGGTGGTGTGCATCCGCAACGTGGTGCCCGCGCCTTTTTTGCAGCCCCGGCTGGCGGCTGCGCACACCAGCACGCTGTTTTCGGCCACGCTGCAGCCCGCGCGCTACTACGCCGACCTGCTGGGCCTGCCGCCCGACCACGCATGGGTGGATGTGGAATCACCCTTTGCCGCAAACCAGCTGCAGGTGCAGGTGGCACGCCACATCTCCACGCGCTATGCGCACCGTACTGCCTCGCTCGCACCCATCGCCGCACTGATGGCGCAGCAGTTTCACGCGCGGCCAGGCAACTATCTGGCGTTTTTCAGCAGCTATGACTACCTGCAGCAGGCAGCGGCGCTGTTTGCCCGGCAGCACCCCGATGTGCCGCACTGGAGCCAGTCGCGCCGCATGCTGGAGGCCGAGCAGCGCGAGTTTCTGGCACGCTTCACCGACACCAGCCAGGGCATTGCCTTTGCCGTGCTGGGCGGCGCGTTTGCCGAGGGCATCGACCTGCCCGGCCAGCGGCTGATCGGCGCCTTTGTGGCCACCCTGGGCCTGCCGCAGATCAACCCCGTCAACGAGCAGATCCGCGAGCGCATGCAGGCCCTGTTTGGTGCGGGGTATGACTACACCTACCTGTACCCCGGGCTGCAAAAGGTGGTGCAGGCCGCGGGCCGCGTGATACGCACGCCCAGCGACGAAGGCGTGGTGCACCTGATGGACGAACGCTTTGCGAAGTCTGAGGTGCGTGGCCTGCTGCCTGCGTGGTGGGCAGGCCCAGCGGGATGACACCCATCAAGCGCCCATGGGGCACCACAGTGCACAGCCCCATGGCGCCACATTGACTTCGGTCAAGCCGGCCGGCGCGCGACCGCACACAATGCCGTGCAGTGCGCTTGCGTCACGCCAGCGCCCCAGCCGCCTCAAGCCTCAAGCCTCCACCCCGCCTGCCCTCACGATGCCCATGCCTTCAGCCCCCTGCCTTTTGCTCCGCGTTCTGGCCCCTGCCTTACTGCTGCTGGCCCTGCCCGGCTGCAAGCAGGCCGCAGTCGAGGGCCCCGCACAGGTGACGTTTGACGCGCTGGTGGCTGCGTGCACCCAGCACCTGGCGGCACGCGAGCCTTTTGTGCGCCCCGGCGGCACGGCGGAATGGACGAAGACCGGCTACAGCCCGGCCCAGCTGAAAAGCGAGGTGCAGCGCACCGATTCGCCGGTCACACCGCATGTGGGCAAGATCGTCATCAAGGACAACGAGGCCCGCGCCACCGCCCCCACCGAAGCCGCCGTCCAGGCCATCACGCTCACGCCTGCGCACCTGCTGTCCAACCGCACGCACACCTTTGTCTACAGCTTTGATGGCAAGCAGTGGGTGTGGCAAAACGGCCAGCGCCTGACCAAGATACCCGGGCAAAACGACGCCACCGTGCCGCTGGCGCGGGCCGACGTGGCGGCTACCGGACCGCAGGGCTTTGCACCGTGCCTGCCACGGTAGTGCGCCCCGGCAGCGCCCGCCTGATGCTATTAATTTAATAGCAATCAGGCATTATCCTGATTGGACTTGCGGCCGTTTTTGCCCAAAATCAGGTGCTGAGGCACCTTCAGGTGCCGCTCCAGAAGGGCGCCAGCCGCGCCAGCACCTCGGGCGCCATGGCATCGCGGGGGGTGACCAGGGCGGCATCCAGCGCGGTGTGGGCCGGTGAAGCCGGCAGCTCGCGCCCCAGGATGCCGATGGCGTGCGCCGCAATGGCCTGGGCGTGTTCGGCGTTCTGCAGCAGGTTGGCAATGGCCGAGGTGGCCGTGACGTTGGCTTCGCGCGGGTTCCAGCAGTCGTAATCGGTCACCATGGCCAGCGTGGCGTAGGCCATCTGCGCCTCCAGCGCCAGGCGGGCTTCGGGCATGTTGGTCATGCCGATCACGCTGGCGCCCATGCTGCGGTACCAGTGCGACTCGGCCCGGGTGGAAAACTGCGGCCCCTCGATGCACAGGTAGGTGCCGCCGCGGTGCAGGCGCACCTTGTCGTGCAGGCCGGCAGCGGCCAGCGCGCGCGCCAGCACGTCCGACACCGCCGGGCACACCGGCTGCGCCATCGACACATGGGCCACCGCCCCAGCACCAAAAAACGTGTTGTCACGCCGCCGCGTCATGTCGATGAACTGGTCGGGCAGCACCATGTCCAGCGGCCGCATCTCCTCGCGCAGCGACCCCACGGCCGACAGCGAGACCAGGTAGCGCACCCCCAGCTGGCGCAGCGCATGGATGTTGGCCCGGTACGGCACTTCCGATGGAATCAGCCGGTGGCCCCGGCCATGGCGCGCCAGAAACGCCACCGGCACGCCTTGCACTTCGCCGGTCACGATGGCATCCGAGGGCGGGCCGAACGGCGTCTCAATGCGCTGTTCCTGCGCTTTTTCCAGCGCGGCCATGTGGTAGAGCCCGCTGCCGCCGATAACGCCGATCACTGCCTTGGTCATGTGGATCACTCCGGTTTTTGTGGGTGGGTTGCACCGGCTTGGTCGCTGCCACGCCGTCTTTTATTACGCGAGTGTAAGAATGAACCCGACAGGTGCGACCAAGCTGCATCGATTCACCACGCCGGACACATCCCGGCCGGTTCGCCCCTTGATGAAAATGACGCTGCCACCCCCGCAACCAGGCTTACCGACTGCCAGGCAACCATGAAGACCACCGCCACCGCATCCCATCGCACGCGCAGCGCTGCCCGCACCCAAGGGCGTAGCGCATGAAGCAGCGCCTGGTGCTGGTGGGCGGCGGACATGCGCATCTTTCCGTGCTGGAGGCCCTGGCACGCAAGCCCGTGCCAGGCGTCGAGGTCACGCTGATCACCCCGTCGGCCTGGCAGAACTATTCAGGCATGCTGCCCGGCTGGATCGCGGGGCACTACGCGCTGGACAACAGCCGCATCGACCTGCGCCCCCTGGCGGCGGCCGCTGGCGCCCGGCTCATCCTGGACAGTGTGGTGGGCATGGATGCCGGCCGCCACTGCGTGGGCCTGACCGACGGGAGGCACGTGCACTATGACCTGCTGTCCCTGGATGTGGGCAGCGAGACGGCTACATCGTGGCTGCAGGCGCTCGGCCCCGCGCTCTTGCCCGTGAAGCCGCTGGACCCGTTTTTCGACCGCTGGCCGCACGAGCTGGCGCAGGCCAGGGCAAGGGGCACCTTTCGTCTGGTGGTGGTGGGCGCGGGTGCCGCGGGGGTCGAGCTGGCCCTGGCCGCACGGCATGCACTGCAGCAGGCCGGCGTGCAGGCCCGGGTGGACCTGGTCGCCTCCGAAAACGGTGTGCTGGCAGGCCACCACCCGCGGGTGCAGCAGCGCGTGCTGGCGTATGCCCGCCGCGCCGGTCTGGGCCTGCACATGCAGCGGGCCGTGGGTGCCGAGGGCGGCGTGCTGCTGGCCGACGGCCGCTTTTTGCCCGCCGACCTGGTCATTGCCGCCACCGGGGCGCGCGCGCCGGTGTGGCTGTCCATGTCAGGCCTGGCGCTCGACCCGGCAGGCTACGTCCTGGTGGACAGCCACCAGCGCAGTAGCTCGCACCCCGATGTGTTTGCTGCGGGCGACGTGTGCGCACGGCCTGGCTCGGCCCTGTCGCGCTCGGGCGTGCATGCCGTGCATGCGGGGCCGGTGCTGGCACGCAACCTGATGGCGGCACTTGCAGGCGGGCCGCTGCACACCTATTCCCCCAAGCCCAACGCGCTGTACCTGCTGGCCTGCGGGCCGCGCTACGCCATCGCATCGTGGGGAGCCTGGTCGGCGCAGGGCCACTGGGTATGGCGCTGGAAGGACTGGATCGACCGGCGTTTCATCCGCCGCTTTGCGCCCGGGCGATGGCCCACCCAACCCAGGGGCGATGGGAGTTCGGCATGATCGAAAAGACAGGAGCGAACATGGCGCTTGAAGATATTCAGGACCTGGCAGGCAGCGTGCTGGCCGACCTCACCACGCCCGGCTGCGCATGCGCGAATGCCTGTAAAACCACTGGTTCAACAAGAAAACCAAAGAGCTGCCATGCTGATCTGCAAGTCCGCCACCGGGCTGGTATCCCTGGCGCAAGATCGAACCCTGTCGGTGGCTTAAAAGTGGCGTCTGAACCTGCACCTGATGATGTGCGCAAGCTGCCGCAATTTCAGCCAGCAGATCCCGTTTTTGAGCCAGCTGATGCGCGCCCACGCCCAGGGCGACGACGAGAAAATCCGCCGCTGATATAGCCGCAGGCAGCATCCGTACCCAGGCCTGTGTAAGCAACCGGCAACGCCCACCGACGAAGCAGCACACAGCACCGATGCTGCCAACAACAGACCCACGAGAACACCATGCACGCCACCTTGCCACTCCTTGAAGCCACCACGTTCCCTGCCCTGCACCGCGGCGCGCTGACCACGCTGCAGGTCAACCTGGGCTACCGCTGCAACCAGACCTGCGTGCACTGCCACGTCAATGCAGGGCCGAACCGCACCGAAATGATGGACGACGCGCACCTGGACCTGGTGGTCGATGTGCTGCGGGCCCGGTCGAGCGGCGTGCTGGACCTGACGGGCGGTGCGCCCGAACTGAACGAGGGCTTTCGCCACCTGGTGCGCCGCGCGCGGGCACTGGGAGTGCATGTGATGGACCGCTGCAACCTCACCATCCTGTTCGAGCCCGGGCAGGAAGACCTGGCCGAATTTCTGGCCGGGCAGCAGGTGGAGGTAGTGGCATCTTTGCCCTGCTACTCGCTGGACAACGTGGACAAGCAGCGCGGCAAGGGCGTATTCGACAAGAGCATTGCGGCGCTGCAAAAGCTCAATGCGCTGGGCTATGGGCAGCCGGGCAGCGGCCTCAGGCTCAGCCTGGTCTACAACCCGCAGGGGCCATCGCTGCCGCCCGAGCAGGGCGCCCTGCAGGCCGACTACAAACGCGAACTCAAGGCGCACTTCGGCATCGACTTCAACGAGCTGTTCGTCATCACCAACATGCCCATCCAGCGCTTTGGTTCGATGCTGGTCTCCAAGGGGCAGTTCCACAGCTACATGCAGCTGCTGCGCAGCAGCTTCACCGAAAACAACCATGCCGCGGTGATGTGCCGCAACCTGATCAGCGTGGACTGGCAGGGTCACCTGTACGACTGCGACTTCAACCAGCAGCTGGGCCTGCCCCTGCCGGCGGCCGAAGGCCTGCCTTTCAAGCCGCGCCCGCACCTTGCCGACCTGCTGGAGCAGGACCCGGCCGGCCTGCCCGTGCGCATTGCCGACCACTGCTTTGGCTGCACCGCAGGCCAGGGCAGCAGCTGCGGCGGCGCGCTCAAGGCCTGACGCGCGCGGGTACGCAGCATGAAAAACCTCAA
>LNEG01000034.1 GCA_001464865.1 Burkholderiales bacterium Ga0074133 | reverse complement strand
ATCCCCCGTGCTGCTGGGGCTGGCGTTTGGCGCTGTCTATGTGCTGGTCACGGCGCTGTCACTGCCGGGCGCGGTCATCATGACGCTGGCCGCAGGGGCCGTGTTCGGCCTCTTCTGGGGCACGGTCATCGCATCGTTTGCCTCCACGCTGGGCGCCACGCTGGCCTTCTGGAGCGCGCGGTACCTGCTGCGCGACTGGGTGCAGGCCCGCTTTGGCGACCGCCTCAAGCCCATCAACGAGGGCATGGCGCGCGACGGGGCGTTCTACCTCTTCACGCTGCGGCTGGTGCCGGTGTTTCCATTTTTCCTCATCAACCTGGTGATGGGGCTGATGCCCATCCGCGCGCTCACGTTCTATGGCGTGAGCCAGCTTGGCATGCTGGCGGGCACGCTGGTGTACGTGAATGCCGGCACCCAGCTCGCGCAGATCACCAGCCTGTCAGGCATTGTGTCGCCCGGCGTGCTGCTGTCGTTCGTGCTGCTGGGCGTGTTCCCGCTGGTCGCCAAGGCCGTGCTGGGCTGGCTGGCGCGCCGCCGGGTTTACGCGCGCTGGACCCGGCCGCAGCGCTACGACCGCAACCTCATCGTGATCGGCGCGGGCGCGGCGGGGCTGGTCACGGCCTACATCGGCGCGGCCGTGAAGGCCAAGGTGACGCTGGTCGAGGCGTACAAGATGGGCGGCGACTGCCTGAACTACGGCTGCGTGCCCAGCAAGGCACTCATCAAGACGGCCAAGCTGGCCTCGGCCATGCGCCATGCCGACCGGTATGGCCTGACGCCTGCCAGCCCGCAGTTCAGCTTCAGGCAGGTGATGGCACGCGTGCACGACGTGGTGCGCGCCATCGCGCCGCACGACAGCGTGGAGCGTTATGAGTCGCTGGGCGTGGAGGTGCTGCAGGGCTACGGC
>LNEG01000033.1 GCA_001464865.1 Burkholderiales bacterium Ga0074133 | reverse complement strand
GGCGTCGCGCATCAGCCAGGCCTGCACGGCATCGCGGATCTGCGCCGGGCTGGCGCTGTGCGGCAGGCCGATGTGCAGGGCGCGACGGGCATCCTGCCCGGCAGGCTGCGTGGGCGTGACGGCTTCGGGCGATGGCGTTGGCGATACCGATGCCGCAGCAGGCACAGCCCCCAGCTCGACCAGCGCCCCGCCCTTGCCCGCGAACCGGTGGCCCGGGTCCAGCACCACGCGCAGCGGCTCGCCCAGGTACGGCAGCTCGGCCCCATCGGCCCACACGACCCGGTCGCCCTGCAGACGCTCGTGGCGCTCGCGCGTTTCAGCCAGCTTGCGAAGAATCCATTCGGCCTTGCCGCGCAGCGCCGCATCGACCGCCCCCAGCGTGACCCAGCTCGGCGCGCGCACCGACAGGCCATCCGCCCCCACGGTGAAGCCAATGGTGCGGCGGCGTGCGCGCTGCAGCGCATAGGCCACCACGGCATCGCCCAGCAACACCTCGCGGTTGGCCTGGGGGTGGCGAAACTCGGCGGGGGACAGCAGGGACGGCAGTGGCGCTGCGGGGAGCGCCGGCCGTGCCACAGGCCTATTTGCTATACTTTCAATAGCATCAGGGGATTGATTTACCTGGACTTGCGGCCGATTTGACCTGAAAACCTGTCCCGAAGGCCCGTCCACCGCCACCGGCGGCGCAGCAGGCGTGGACGGCGCAGGCGGGTCGAACAGATCCAGCGCCAGTTGCACCAGTCGCTGCATCACGCTGGCCTCACCTGTGGGCGTTCAGCCGCCGTCCGCGGCGCGCGGTGCTCGCGCCGCAACGGGCGCGGGGTAGGCGTCCGGGTCCAGGCGGCGCATTTCGGCCTCGATCCAGTCTTCCACCTCGCGCATCAGCTCTTCAGGCTGGCGGCCTGTGCTGGGGATGGGCTTGCCGATCGAGACCTCGACCACGCCGGCACGCTTGATGAACGCCTTGCGTGGCCATGCCTTGGCGGAGGTGACCGCGATGGGAATCACCGGTGCGCCGGTGTCGATCGCCAGGCGCGTGCCGCCAGTCTTGTACGTGCCCTTTTGCCCGCGCTCGATGCGCGTGCCCTCGGGGAACATGATGACCCAGATGCCCTTGGCCAGCAGGTCCTTACCCTGCTGCACCACCTTGTTGAAAGCCTGCGTGCGCTGATTGCGGTCGATGTGGATCATGTCCAGCCGGCCGATGGCCCAGCCAAAGAACGGCACGTGCAGCAGTTCTTTCTTGAACACATACGCCAGGGGGTGCGGCATGATGACCGGCATCAGAAACGTCTCGTACGTGGACTGGTGCTTGACCAGCAGGATGGCGCCCTCGTTCACGCCCTGCGGCAGGTTCTCCATGCCGATGATGTGCGGGCGAATACCCAGCAGCACCCGCGCGCCGCTGATGCACAGCGACAGCCAAGCCCGCGCGATGCGGTACAGCGGCACGCCCCGCACCCCCAGCAGCGTGCCCAGCATGATGGCCAGCGCGTAGGGCACCACGGTGATGCCCATCCAGATGAGATGTATGACGGAGCGGATGAAAGCCATGGGTTTTGGGTTCTCTGTGCCTCTAGCGCTTGCGGAGCATGCACCAGAAGCGATTCAATGAAAAGCAACTCACCGGCGGGCCCATCAGGCCGACACCGGAGGCCTGGCACCCGGCGCGGCCGGCAGCAGGCGGCTGACGAATTCGCCCAGGCTGGCGTGCAAGCGGGTGCCGGGCGGCACGTCGGCAGGCAGCGCGGTGGCGGCAGCGTCTACGCCTGCCGAGCGGCCGGTGCACACCAGGTGCAGTTGCGCACCCAGTACCGCGCCCGCCTGCAGGTGCGCGGCACAGCTGCCCACCACCTGCACCTCGGAGCGCTCGGCACCATAGCGCTCGCAGATCTGCTCGAGCAGGCCCGGCGCGGGCTTGCGGCAGGTGCATTCTTCGTCTGCCGCGTGCGGGCAGTAAAAGACCGCGTCGATCCGCCCGCCCAGCGCCGCCAGCTGCCGGTGCATCTTGGCGTGGATGGCATTGAGCGCCACCACATCAAACAGCCCCCGCCCCAGCCCGGGCTGGTTGGTGGCCACCACCACATGCCAGCCCGCATGGTTGAGCTGTGCAACGGCTTCCAGCGCGCCGGGCATGGGCGTCCATTCCTCGGGTGAGGTGATGTACTCATCACCCAGCGGGTTGAGCGTGCCGTCGCGGTCGAGGATGGCGAGTTTCATGGGGCGTGTCCCGGAGTAAGGCGCCAGTGTGGCAGGCCGGTACCGTCAGGCCACCAGGCGCGACAAGTCAGCCACGCGGTTCATGGCCTTGTGCAGGCTCTTGAGCAGGCCCTGGCGGTTCAGGCGCAAGTCCAGCTGCTCGGCGTTGACCATGACGTCGTCAAAGAACGCATCCACCGGCGCGCGCAGCACGGCCAGGGTCTGCAGGCTGGCGGTGTAGTCGCCAGCGTCGTACTGCGCATCGGCCTCGGGCACAAAGCGCTG
>LNEG01000032.1 GCA_001464865.1 Burkholderiales bacterium Ga0074133 | reverse complement strand
GCCGTATCGCCGCCGACCGTCCCCTGGGCGGTGGCCTGCTGGCCGCCATGGACGCGCAAAAGTCGCGCGACGCCATCGAGACCCATGTGGCCCAACCTCTCGGCCTGGACGTGATGGCTGCGGCCGAAGCCATCCTCACGGTCGCCAACGCCAAGATGGCGGGCGCCGTGCGCGTGGTATCCATAGAGCGCGGGCACGACCCGCGCCAGTTTGCCTACATGCCGTTTGGCGGTGGCGGTGCGCTGCATGTCTGCGCCATGATGCGCGAGGTGGGCGTGGGCACGGGCATCGTGCCGCGCTACCCCGGCGTCACATCCGCCCTGGGCTGTGTGATGGCCGACATGCGCCACGACGCGGTGCAGACGCTGAACAAGCCCTTGGCCGACCTGGACGTGGGCGACCTGCGCCAGCGTGTGGCCACGCTGGCAGCGGCCTGCCAGCAGCGGCTGGATTCGGCGGGCGTGAAGTTTGTCAGCGTACAAGAGGTGATTGCGCTCGACATGCTCTATGCCGGGCAGACCCACACCGTGCAGGTGCCCGTGGCGGCTGATGCGCTGAGCCATGAAGGCATCCGCGCCGCGTTCGAGGCTGCCTACCGCGCCGCCTTTGGCCGCGTGCTCGACGGCATTGCCGTGCGGGTGATGAACCTGCGCTACGCACGCGTGGGCGTGCGCCCCAAGTTCGACCTGACGGTGCTGGCCCCGCAGACCACCACGGTGAACCCGTCCCTCGGCGTGCAGCGCGTGTTCCACGCCGGCCGCTGGTGGGACGCCGCGCGCCACGCACGGCTGGACCTGCCTGTGGGCACCCGCATCGACGGCCCGGCGATCCTGGAGCAGCCCGACACCACGGTGTGGCTGGAGCCAGGCTTCAGCGCCACGGTCGATCCGCTGGGCAACCTGCTGGTGCGCGCAGACGTGGAGGCAGCGGCATGAGCGTCACCACGAGCATCGACCCGCGCCACACCGCGCTGGTCATCATCGACCTGCAAAACGACTTTCTGGCCCCCGACGGCGCCTATGCGCGCGGCGGTGCTGTGAGCGCTGCCGCCCAGGCCTTGCCTCCGCGGGTGGCAGCAGTGGCAAAGGCGCTCAAGGCCGCCGGCGGCATGGTCGTGGGCAGCCAGTTCACCCTGTGGCCCGATGCGCAGGGCGAGCCCATGGTGTCGCCCCACCTCAAGGCCTTGCGCCCGTTTCTGCGCCGTGGCGACTTTGCCCCGGGCAGCACGGGCCAGGCGCATGTGCCCGAGATTGCACCCTGGGTGGACGTGTCGGTGTGCAAGGTGGCGTACTCGGCCTTTTTCAACACCCAGCTCGACTGGGTGCTGCGCCGCGCGGGCATCACCACCGTGGCGGTGTGCGGCATCGTCACCAACGGGGGCGTGGCCAGCACGGTGCGCGATGCGCACATGCGCGACTACCAGACGCTGGTGTTGTCCGACGGCTGCGCGGCCTTCCGGCAGGAAGTGCACGACACCTCGGTGGCCGACATGGCCAACGTGGCGCAGGTGCTGACCTGCGCCGACTTCGCTGCCGCCGTGGCGACGCCTTCTGAATGAACTCGCACATGAGCACGCCCCGCATCTGCCACGCCGAGTACATGCCCGGCACCGTGGCGCAAGACGCCCATGTGCCCGTGCTCATCGTGGGCGGCGGCGCCTGCGGGCTCACGGCGGCGCTGATGCTGCACGATGCCGGTGTGGACTGCGCGGTGCTGGAGCGCGATGCGACGCCGCTGGGCTCGTCGGCCTTGTCATCCGGCTTCATCCCCGCGCCCGGCACCCAGGCGCAGCGCGCAGCGGGCGTGGACGACAGCCCGGAACGATTTGCCGCCGACATCAGCGCCAAGGCCAAGGGCTGGTGCAGGCCTACGCGCAGGCCATCGGCCCCGCGCTCGATGCACTGCAAGAACGCCATGGCCTGCAGTGGCAGGTGCTCGATGGATTCCTGTACCCCGGCCACAGCGTGCGCCGCATGCACGCCACGCCCGAGAAGACCGGCGTGGGCCTGATGGGCCGCCTGGCGAATGCGGTGACGGCGGCCGACATTCCGCTCATCACCGAAGCCACGGTGCGCGAGCTGTGGGTCAACGCCCGGCAGCGCGTGATCGGCGTGGGCTACGAGCGGCCCGACGGCACGCTGGAGCACCTGGCCTGCGACGCCCTCATCCTGGCCTGCAACGGCTTTGGCGGCAACCCGGCCATGGTGCGCGAGCTGCTGCCCGAGATGCGCGATGCCCTGTTCGCCGGCCACACCGGCAACGACGGCAGCGCCATTGCCTGGGGCCAGGCGCTGGGTGCGCGGCTGGCCGACCTGGGTGGCTACCAGGGCCACGGCTCCTGGGCCATTCCGCAGGGCGCGCTGATCTCGTGGGCGCTGATGATGGAAGGCGGGATCCAGGTCAATGCGCTGGGCGAGCGCTTTCACGACGAAACGCAGGGCTACTCCGAGGCCTCGGTGCATGTGCTGGCGCAGCCGGGTGGCGTGGCGTGGAATGTGTTCGACGCGCCCATCCTCGCGCTGGCACGAACCTTCCCGGACTTTGTCGATGCTGAAGCTGCGGGTGCCGTCAAGCACTGCGACAGCGTTCAGGCGCTGGCTGCGGTCATTGGCTGCGAAGAATCAAAATTGATAGCAACACTGGCAAACACTACAAGGACCTGGGGCCAAAAAGACTCCAAACTGGCAGAAAACCGCGTATTCCAGCGCCCCTTGCAGGCGCCGTACTGTGCCGTCAAGGTGACTGGCGCGCTGTTTCACACCCAGGGCGGGCTGGACATTGATGCCCAGTGCCGCGTGCTGGACGCGGGCGGACAGCCGTTCCCCAACCTGCTGGCCGCCGGGGGCGCCGCGCGGGGCGTGTCGGGCGATGCAGTGTGGGGGTACCTGTCGGGCAACGGGCTCCTCAGTGCCGTTGCCGGCGGCTTCATTGCGGCGCACAAGGCGGCCGAACTGGTAACGCATCCGGAAGACTGAACCATGACCACCCCATCCCATCGTCCATCGCTGGACCAGCGCCTGCATGAACCCCGCGCCATCCTGGCCCCCGGCGTGTACGACGCCCTGAGCGCCCTGGTGGCCGAGCAGGCAGGCTTTGAGGCGCTGTACCTTTCGGGCGCATCGATTGCCTACACGCGCCTGGGCCGCTCCGACGTGGGCCTGACCACCTACACCGAGGTGGAAGACACCCTGGCCCGTATCACCGAGCGCGTGCGCACGCCGGTCATCGTGGATGCCGACACCGGCTTTGGCAACGCGCTCAACACCCAGCGCACGGTGCGCGGCTTCGAGCGGGCGGGTGCGGCCATGATCCAGATCGAGGACCAGGGCTTCCCCAAGCGCTGCGGCCACCTGGATGGCAAGTCGGTGGTGCCGGTGACCGAAATGTGCGGCAAGCTCGACGCCGCGCTGGACGCCCGCCGCAGCGCGCACACCCTGATCCTGGCGCGCACCGACGCGCTGGCCGTGGAGGGCATCGACGCCGCCTTCGACCGGGCCGAGGCCTACCTGGCCTGCGGGGTGGACGCGCTGTTCATCGAAGCCCTGCGCACGCCCGAGCAGATGGACGCCGCCTGCAAGCGCTTTGCGCACCGTGTGCCCCTGCTGGCCAACATGGTGGAAGGCGGCAAGACCCCCATCCAGAGCGCAGCCGAGCTGCAGCAGCGCGGGTTTCGCATCGTGATCTTCCCGGGCGGCACGGCCCGCGCCGTGGCGCACACGCTGCAGGGCTACTACGCCAGCCTGCACGCGCACCAGACCACGGCGCCTTTCCAGGGGCAGATGCTGGACTTTGATGGCCTCAACGCCCTCATCGGCACACCCGAGCTGATGGAGCAGGGCCGCCGCTACGAGTAGCCAATGCCCCCGCCCGCGCCGCGCCGAGCCAGGCCGCGTACCATGCTCTGGATGTTTTTCCGATGACTTCCCCGGATGGAGACCCCCATGGCGCAAAACCCACAAACCATCACCCTCGGCGGCGGCTGCTTCTGGTGCACCGAAGCCGTGTTCGACCGCGTGCGCGGCATCACCGACGTGGAAAGCGGCTACACCAACGGCCACACCGTCAACCCCACGTACGAGCAGATCTGCCAGGGGGACACCGGCCATGCCGAGGTGGTGCGCCTTACGTTTGATGCCGACGAGATCAGCCTGCAGGAGGTGCTGGAGATCTTCTTTCACACCCACGACCCGACCACGCTCAACCGGCAGGGCAACGACGTGGGCACGCAGTACCGCAGCGGCATCTACTACGAGAGCGCCGAGCACGGCGAAGTCGCCAACGCCATGGTTCGCCAGATGGCCGCCGACAAGGTGTTTGGCGCCCCCATCACCACGGAGGTGAAGCCGCTGCAGAACTACAGCGCGGCCGAGGCCTACCACCAGGACTACTTTGCCAAGCACCCCGGCGCCGGGTACTGCGCCTTTGTAGTGGCACCCAAGGTGGAGAAGTTCAGGAAAACCTTCGCGCGCTATCTCAAGGGTTGATGCCCTTTGGGTGACGCCGCGGGCAGGGGGGTGGAGCCACGGATCCAAAGCGGGCGGCCGGTGTGCTGCAAACCCGCCGTCGCCACCTGCCGTACTGGTCTTTCAGGGGCGTGGTACGCCCCGCCGTCGCGTGGCCCTCAGCGCGCGTCCGTCAACGCCAGCGTGTGCCCTGCCCGTGGCACCGTAAACACGGCGACCGAAGCCAGCAACCCGGTGGCCTGCTGGTTCAGGCTGCTGGCGGCAGCGGCCATCTCTTCGACCAGGGCCGCGTTTTGCTGGGTGGCGTGGTCAATCGGGGTCACGGCCTCGCCCACCTGGTTCACGCCTGCGCTCTGCTCGCTGCTGGCGGCGCTGATTTCGCTCATGAGGTCCGTCACGCGCTGGATCGAAAGAACCACCTCGCCCATCGTGGACTTGGCCTTGTCCACCAGCCCGGTGCCGTGCTGCACGCGCTTGGAGCTTTCTTCGATCAGCCCGCGGATTTCCTTGGAGGCCTCGGCGCTGCGCTGCGCCAGCACGCGCACCTCGCCCGCCACTACCGCAAAGCCACGGCCCTGCTCGCCAGCGCGTGCGGCTTCCACCGCCGCGTTCAGGGCCAGGATGTTGGTCTGAAACGCAATGCCGTCGATCAGGCCGACGATCTCGGCGATCTTGCGACTGCTTTCCTCGATCCCTTTCATGGTGGAAACCACTTCACCCACGACCTCGCCGCCCTGGCGCGCAATCGTCGATGCGCTGGATGCGAGCTGGTTCGTTCTGGCGCACGGTGGAGCTCAGCTGCTCCATCGAAGCTGCCGTCTGCTGCAGGGCGCTGGCCTGGGTTTCGGTGCGGCCAGATAGGTCGTGGTTGCCCTGGGCAATTTCGCCGGCTGCGCTATTCACACACTCGGCGCCGGTCCGTACGGCGATCACGGCGTCGGCCAGCTTGTCGCGCATCACGCGCAGCGAGTAAGTGATGCTTTGCGCGTCGCCCGCAAGGACGGGCACATGGGTGGTGAGCTCGCCCGAGGCAATGCCATCGGCCACAGCCTTGAGTTCATCGGGGTCGCTGCCAAGCTGGTGCGTGATGCGCCGCAGGTACACCAGCATGGCGATCAGGCCGGCCGTGATCAGGGCGAACACGCCCAGCAGCAGTTTGCGGTTCATGTCTGAAAACGCCTTGACTTCGTCGAGGGCTTCATTGAGCGACTCGCCCTGGCGCACTTTTTCGGCAGCCAGGGGGTCCAGCAGGCGGTTTCGAGCCGGGATGGTCTGTTCGACCAGGTAGGCCACCGCCTCGTCCTTTTTGCCCGCCACGATGAGTTCGATGTTCTGTGCGCCTCTGGCTTCAAACTCTTTCAGCAGGCCCGGTAGCGGGGCGTAGGCATGGCGGCCGTCAGCGCCTGTCATGCCGCGGCCGAAGCGTTCCATGTTGTCGATCAGACGGGTCTTCTTCGTCTCTATGTCCGCCAGCGTGGCTTTGAGCTCGTCAGGGTTGCGCGAGATGATCGCATGGCGAACCTGAAGTGATATGCGGGTGACATCGAGTTCAATGGCGGCAATCAGTTGCAGCTGTGGCACGTTGGTGCTGTTGACCTGGTCCGCGTCGGCTGAGAGGCGGCTCATCATCACCCAGCAGGCGATGGCGGCCACCACCATGGCTGCGATAAGGATGCCCGTCCCGAGCGTCAGCCTCTGGGCGAGGTTCAGGCGCGAATTTCGGCTGTGTTGTGGGGAAGTCGTGCTCATGGCTTACTCCAGTGTTGTTATCGATATTGGTGATACAAATGATTTTATTCTGATGATCGCGATTGTGCAAAAAGTAGCACATTAATCATTATTCGGAGCTCAGGCTTGATGCCACGCCTGGCACAGATCTCCCCGGCGTGTGACGGGATGCACTTTCAACCGTCTGCCTGAGGTCATAATGCAAGTCGTTTGCGTTTTAACTGGTGCCCCAGAGCAGGCACTTTCCCGTTAGCCGATGCATTGCAACTCACCCCCATCGTCTGCCCGACCCTGGCTTTTGCCATCCGGCATGCGCGCCACCCGCGCTTCGCGTGCCCTGGCCGAGCTGTATCGCGCGCGGCCTGATGCCGTGCTGTCGGAACCGGAGGTGGAGGCCGCCCTGGCCAGTGCGGGCGCGCCGGTCAACAAGGTCACCGTGTACCGCATGCTCGACCGCTTTGCCGCGGCGGGCCTGCTGCACAAGCAGGTCGATGCTGCCCGCGTGACCCGCTATGCGCTGGCGCCGCAGGGCGAGGAGGGCGCCACACCCCGGTTTGAATGCGACGACTGCCACCGCCAGTTCCGGCTGTCGCAGGGCTCGGCCAAGGTGCAGACGGCCCTCAGGCAGGTGCTGCAGGCGCTGGCCACGGCCGGGCACGAAAGCCTGGCGGTCGACATTGCCGTGCGCGGGCGCTGCGCGGGCTGCGCTCACCCTGCCGATGGGGCCGCCGCATGATCCGCACGCGGGGCCTGGCCTACACCTATGCCGGCAGCAGCGTGGTGCTGCGGTTTCCGGATGTGGACCTGCGCCAGGGCGGCACGCTGCTGCTGCGCGGGCGTTCGGGCTCGGGCAAATCCACCTGGCTGGCGTTGATGGCCGGGCTGCGTGGAGCGGGCAGTGGCGACCTGTTTGTGGCGGGCACGCAGCTGGGCATGCAGCGCGGCAGCGAGATCGACGCCTGGCGTGCCCGGAGCATCGGGTTTCTGCCGCAAAAGCTGTACCTGAGCAGCGCGCTCACCGTGGCCGACAACCTGGGCCTGGTCTACTTTGCCGCCGGGCTGCCGCGCGACGATGCGGCCATTGGCCGTGCGCTGGCGCAGGTGGGCATTGGCGAGCTGGCCGGGCGCAAGCCGCAGCAGCTTTCGGGCGGGCAGGCGCAGCGCGTGGCCCTGGCGCGGGCCGTGCTGCTGGCTCCCGAGGTGCTGCTGGCCGATGAGCCCACCGCCAGCCTGGATGACGAGGCCGCGGCCGACGCGCTGGCGCTGCTGTGCCAGAGCGCTGCCGCCTGCAATGCCAGCCTGGTGATCGCCACCCACGACCAGCGCGTGGTGCAGGCGCTGCCGGGCGCGCAGACCCTGGATTTGAATCAAATGGGTGCCAAGTCCATGCATTCTTTGGGTGTGTCGCTATGAAAAACATAGTGAAACTGGCTCGCCTTTCCTGGGGCTACCTGTGGTCACGCCCGCTGGCGGCCGTGCTCAACCTGCTGGTGCTCACCCTGGGGCTGGCCGCGATCACCCTGGTGCTGCTGGTCGCCACCCAGCTTGATGATGCTTTCGAACGCGACCTGACCGGCATCGACCTGGTGGTGGGCGCCAAGGGCAGCCCGCTGCAGCTCATCCTGGCCGGGGTGTTCCACATCGATGCGCCCACGGGCAACATTCCGCTGCAGGAAGTGCAGGCCCTGCAAAAGAACCCGCTGGTGTCGCAGGTGATCCCGCTGAGCCTGGGCGACAGCTACCGCGGCTACCGCATCGTGGGCACCACGCCTGACTATCTGCAGCACTACGGTGCCGCCCTGGCAGAGGGTTCCGTGTGGCAGCAACCCATGGACGCCGTGCTGGGCGCCACAGTGGCGCGCGGCATCGTGCGGGCCGACCATGCCGGCGCGCCCCTGGTGGGCGCCACTTTTGTCGGCACCCACGGACTGGGTGCGGGCGGGCACGCCCATGGCGACCACCCCTACCGCGTGAGCGGTGTGCTTCGGCCCTGCGGTTGCGTGCTCGACCGGCTCATCCTTACCAGCACCGAATCGGTGTGGATGGTGCACGAGACCGACATGGCCACCGATGCCGCAGACCTCGCCCTGCTGCAGCAGGAGCGCGAAGTGACGGTGGCACTGGTGCGCTACCGCACGCCGCTGGCCGCTGTGTCGCTGCCGCGGCAGATCAACAGCGGCACCAGCATGCAGGCAGCTGCGCCTGCCATTGAGGTCACGCGCCTGCTGCGCCTGCTGGGCGTGGGTGCCGATGTGCTGCGCGCCTTTGGCGGCGTGCTGCTGGCGGTGGCGGCGCTCAGTGTCTTCATTGCGCTGTGGAATGCCGTGCGCGAACGCCGGGCCGACCTGGCCATGCTGCGCATGCTGGGCGCTCCGCCGGGCCGTGTGGCCGGGCTGGTGCTGTGGGAAGCCCTGTGGCTGGCGGCCATCGCTTCTGCGCTGGGCCTGCTGCTGGGCCACGGGCTGGCGCACGGCCTGGGCTGGGCGCTGCAGGCGCAGGGCCTTCTGCCGGTGAGTGGCCTGGTCTGGGTGCCGGCCGAGGCAGGCGTGCCGCTGCTGGCTGCACTGGTGGCCGCGCTGGCCGCCCTGTTGCCGGCGATGCAGGCCTACCGCACCGATGTGGCCGACTTGCTGGGGCAGGCATGACCCGGTCGATTCCACGCCATTGCAGGTCGCCCGGCCGGCCCTGCCATCCTTTTTCCCTCTGTCACGCTGATTGAAACGAAAGCTGCACCATGAAGAAAAACCTGCTCGCCTCCCTCGTCCTCGCTCCCGTGCTGCTGGCTGCCGCGCTGGCCCACGCGCAGGACACGCATTCCGACAAGGAAACCAAGGCCGACATCCAGCGCCACCGTGCCATGGCCGCTGCGCACGAAGCCGCTGCCAAGTGCCTGGAATCGGGCAAGGGCCACGACACCTGCCAGAAGGAACTCCAGGTGGCTTGCAAGAATCTGGCCATTGGCAAGTACTGCGGGATGCGTCACGCGCACTGAGCGCTCAGGGCTGCTATCGCCTGGGGCACACGGTACCCGGCACCCATGATCGCCACTGATCGAAGGAATTTTTCATGACTGAACTTCCCCCAGCAGCCCGCCGTTTCGGCGTCCGGTGTGTGTCCGTGCGCGGGCTGCTGCACCGCGTTTCCCGGGTGGGCGCGATAGGGCTGGCGCTGGCATCGGCCGCCGCCCTGGCCGGCGTTGCGCAGGCGCAGACCGCCGAGCAGGGCAGCGGCAAAAGCGCGGAGCCAGCCCCGCCCATCGTGCTCAGCTCGCCACTGCCTCCGGGCGCGGGAGGGGCCGCACCGCTGGGTGTGCCATCGGGCTCGGGTGCGGGCTTTCACAGCCCCAACAGCCCCATCGCACCGCTGCCAGTCCGCAATGACGTGGTGCCCTGGTCGGTGCTGACCGACCTGACCAAGAAGACCACCAAGGACGGTATCGTGCCGGTGTTCAATGATGCGCAAAAGGGCATGCACAAAACGGTGCAGCGCATCCAGGGTTTCATGATGCCGCTGACCCCCCGGGCTGCGCACACCTACTTTCTGCTGACCTCGGTGCCACTGACGTGCTCGTTTTGCATGCCCGGAGGTCCGGAGAGCATGATCGAGGTCAAGGCCAAAACGCCGGTGCGCTATTCCACCGAACCGGTTGTCGTGGAAGGCACGTTCACCGTTCTCACCAACGACCAGTACGGCCTGTTCTATCGCATGGTGGACGCCGTGCCTGTGAAGTGACCTGCGGGCTGCGTGCGGCTGCCCTGTGCGGTGGCGCGGCCCGCAACAGCGCGGCAGGCGCCTGGTGCGGCAGGGCTTCCCCATCGGTCCGGTTCACCTGATTTCCTGATCCGCATTTCCCTGCCCACCCTCCGCCTCCAGCCTTCTCCACATCAGCCTCCGTGTCCAGACCCTTGCACATCCCGTCACCCGCCACCCCGGCGCGCACCCGCGCCGGGGTGCTGGCCCTGTGGTGGCTGCTGCTGTGCCTGTGGGTGGTGCCCACGCTGGGCCAGTGGCACCACGCCACCCACGGCGGGGCAGCGGGGCAGGGGCGCGCAGAGGCATCGGCTCCAGCGGCGCATGCAGGGCACCGGCATGGCGCGGCCCTGGCGCACCCTGGGCCGGGCTCGGCTCCGGCCGCCCATGCCGACGCCGCCGGCGTGCTGGACGGGCTGCTGCCCGGCCACGCCGCTGCCGACTGCCTGCTGCTGGACCAGCTCGCACTGGGTGATGCGCTTCATCTGGCGGCCGTGCACCTGCCGCTCGCGGCTCCCCGGCCTGCCACGTTCCCCCGCTGCGCCATCAGCCGCCCGGCGCAGACGCTGGCCCTGTTCGAGGCACGCGCCCCCCCTCGCGGCTGACGACACACCGGAAGCGGCCGGGCATGCGCAGTGTCCGCTGCTGGTCGGCGCACCCGTTGCGCAGGACAGCCGCGTGGCGTCACCCCGGCTGGCTGCGCCGTCTGGCAGCCTGACTGCCCCGGCGCTTCAGTACCCCACCGCTGCACTGCTCCACTGCTGGACTGCATGACCGCAATGCGGCCGATGCACCTGGCTCGTCGCAGGGCGTTGGCCAGGCTGCCTGGCCCGTCAGTCGCCACCTCCGCAAGGCTTGTGCGCTGCGGCAGCACACGGCTTGGCGCACTGGCTGTGCACCTCAGGCGGCGCCCGGGCACCAGCCGCGACGGACTGGCCCGTTCGCCCTGGTATCAAAGCTACTGAATTGATAGCTAATGAGGCAATTAAAACCGGCACTTCAGCCGGTTTTATCCACTATTTGCTGCGCAACCGGCACCGCCAGGTGCAGGCGGGTTGCGGCAACCGTTACCGATCTCACCCTCTGACCATTCACCATGAACACTGTGTCCTGCGTATTCCCCCCGGCACCTTTGCACGCCCCGTTGCCCGCACTTTGCCCCGCGTTGCGCCCTGTGGCGCTGGCCGCCATGGCCGCCCTGTGGGGCATGACGGCTGCCAACGCGCAGCAGGCCGTGCCTTCGACTCCGTCCACGTCTGCGTCTGCGTCTGCCACGTTGCCCGCAGTGACCGTGTCTGCCAGCGGCCTGCAGCTGAGCGCCAACGACATGACCACCCCCGTCACCGTGCTGGAGGGCGACGAGCTGGTGCGCCGCCGCGAAGCCACGCTGGGCGAAACCCTCAACAGCGAGCCTGGCATCCACAGCAGCCACTTTGGCGCCGGTGCCAGCCGCCCGGTGATCCGCGGCATGGACGGCCCGCGCGTGAAAGTGCTGTCTGACGGCGCCGAGCTGCACGACGCGTCCACCATCAGCCCCGACCACGCGGTGGTGTCCGAGCCCATGCTGGCCACCCAGATCGAAGTGCTGCGCGGGCCATCGGCCCTGGTCTATGGCAACGGTGCCGTGGGGGGTGTGGTCAACGTGCTCGACGGCAAGGTGCCCACTGCGGTGCCGCAAAAGGGGCTGGAGGGCAGCGCCGAGCTGCGCGCCAACACCGGCGCACGCGAGGGGGCAGGGGCCTTTTCGCTCACCGGCGGCGCGGGCAACCTCGCCGTACATGTGGAAGGCCTGGCGCGTGACGCAGGCGACTACCGCGTGGGCAAGGGCTGGGCCCCTGAAGGGGAGGCCACCCGCAAGGTGCCCGGCAGTTTCAACCGCACCGACACCGGCAGCGTGGGCCTGTCGTGGGTGGGCGAGCGCGGCTACCTTGGCGCGGCGTACACCCGCCAGACCGCAAAGTACGGCCTGCCGGGCCACAACCACGGTTATGAGGGCTGCCACGCCGACGGCGACCGCCTGCACTGTGCGCCGCATACCGATGCCAAATTCATGGGCACCCGGGCAGAGGAAGAAGAGCACGGCGATGTGCCTGTGGTGGACTTGCGCAGCGAACGGTTTGACGTGCGGGGCGAGCTGCGCAACCCGTTGGCCGGCTTCTCGGCCCTGCGGCTGCGCGCGGGCGTGACCGACTACCGCCATGATGAAATCGAGGACGGTGCCATCGGCACCACCTTCACCAACAAGGCCTATGACACGCGCATCGAGCTGCAACACGAGCCGCTGGCCGGCTTCAAGGGCATGTTCGGGGTGCAAACCTCGCAGCGCAAGTTCCGCGCCGACGGCGACGAAGCCTACGTGCAGCCCACCGTGACGCGCCGCACCGGCATCTTTGTGCTGGAGGAATACCGGGTGGGTGACTGGCGCTTTGAAGGCGCCCTGCGCCACGACCGCCAGACCACCGAGGCCGAGACCAGTGGCATCGAGCGCAGCCACAACGGCACATCGGCATCGCTGGGCGCGGTATGGAAGTTCACACCCGGCTACCAGGTGGGTACATCGTTCACCCGCGCCAGCCGGGCACCCACGGCCGAAGAGCTGTACGCACGCGGCCTGCACCTGGCCACCGGCACCTACGAGCGCGGCAACGCCGACCTGCGCCCGGAGATCTCGCAGAACATCGACGTCAGCCTCAAGAAGACCAGCGGCGACACGACCTTTGGCGTGAGCGTGTTCCGCAACCGCATCCACAACTACATCTACGGCCGCACGATCGATGAGCTCGATGGCCTGCAACTGCTGCAGTACACCCAGGCCGACGCCACTTTCACCGGCATCGAAGGCCAGGTGCGCCAGCGACTGAACCGCAACCTGGGCATCACGCTGTTTGGCGACATGGTGCGCGCGCGGCTTGCCGGTGGCGGCCAGCTGCCGCGCATTCCATCAGCGCGCGCAGGCCTGCGGCTGGACGCGAACTGGAACGCGTGGGAGGGCCAGGCCGAATGGGTGCAGGTGGCCCGCCAGAACCGCGTGGCTGCGTTCGAGACGGAGACGCCCGGCTACGGCATGCTGAACGTGGGCCTGGCCTACAACGGCCAGCGTACGGGCGGCCAGCCCTGGCAGGTGTACCTGAAGGGCAACAACCTGACGGACCGCCTGGCGTATTCGCATACCTCGTTCATCAAGAGTGCCGCGCCACTGATGGGCCGCAGCATCACGCTGGGGGTGAAGATGGCGTTCTGACGCTGTGCGCAAGCGGCGGGGCGGGGAAGGGGGGCGCAGCTGCCCCCTTTCGTGCAGCTTTCACAAGGCATGGGTGCAACCACAGTGGCCTCGCGCTGCGGCACATTGCATCCTTGTGTGTGCAGACCCGGGGATTACCGACGTTGCCGGCGTTGCCGACAGTGCTGTAGCGTGCGTGCATTCGGCGCTGCTGCTTGCTGCCGCGGCCCCCTGCCACCTGGCCCCGCTCGGGCCCTTTCACCATGTTCCTGTT
>LNEG01000031.1 GCA_001464865.1 Burkholderiales bacterium Ga0074133 | reverse complement strand
CCCCCCGGGCGCAGCGCCTGCGCCAACAGCGCAAGCGCTGCATCCAGGTCGCTGACCAGATGCAGCACATTGAAGGCGAGCACTGCGTCATACGCTCCCTGCCCAAATGCCATGGCGTCGGCATCGGCAACCTCAAAGCGCAGATGAGGCGTTGGCTGCGCTGCCAGCCGCTGGTGCGCAATGGCAATCATTGCGGGCGACACGTCGGTCGCCAGCAGGCTCCGTGTGAACGGCGCCATGCGCAACGCAGTGC
Source organism: Burkholderiales bacterium Ga0074133 (assembly GCA_001464865.1). Lineage (GTDB taxonomy): Bacteria > Pseudomonadota > Gammaproteobacteria > Burkholderiales > Burkholderiaceae_C > Acidovorax. Next base: position 1,806 of record LNEG01000031.1, on the reverse strand, counting down.
TGCCGGTGCCGCAGCCTATCTCCAGCACATCCTGCGACGGCGAAAGCAGGCCCTGAACGCGGCGCAACGTGGTCTCGTACCCTGCCAGGTCGGCGATGGAGTCGGCCGCGTACTTGGGCGCAATGCGGTCCCAGAAACGGACCCTGGCCGCGCCCGAAGCGGGGACGGCGGCAGCAGGCGCAGCGTTGGCAACCGGGGTCATTGCGGGAGAAGACGACATGGGATGGGAGCGGCTGAAGTGGAGGCGGGGTCGGGGGCAATGTGCTATGCCCTGATCCTATCCATGCATGAAGCATTGCGAAACTGCGGTAGATTGCAGCGAACATATACATTTCCGCATGGATAACCTCGACTGGAACCAACTGAAAGCTTTTCTGCAGACTGCCCAGACAGGCTCTCTGTCTGCCGCAGCGCGCAAGCTGGGCCTGAGCCAGCCCACCTTGAGCCGGCAAGTGGCCGCCATCGAGCAGCAGATGGGTGTGACGCTGTTCGAGCGGGTGGGCAAGTCGATGGTGCTGACCCCCACGGGGCTTGACCTGCTGGAGCACGCCCGCGCAATGGGCAGCGCGGCCGAGGCACTGGGCATGGCCGCCAGCGGCCGGTCGCAGGCGGTGGGGGGCGTGGTGTCGGTGTCGGCCACCGATGCGGTGGCCACCTATTTGCTCCCCCCCATCGTGCAGCGCCTGCGGGCGCAGGAGCCCGGCATCGTGGTGGAGGTCATTGCGTCCAACGCCATCAGTGATCTGCTGCGCCGCGAGGCAGACATTGCCATCCGCCACGTGCAGCCCGGGCAGCCCGACCTGATCGCCCGGCTGGTGCGCGAAGCGCAGGCGCATTTCTACGCCTCGGAAGAATGGGTGCGCACCCATGGTCAACCGCGCAGCGGAGAAGACGCCGCACAGCTGCCGTTTGTGGGCTCGGACCGCAATGGCCAGTACCTGGGCTACCTGCGCCAGCACGGGTTGAACGTGACGGAGGAAAACTTCAGCTGCTATTCGGACCACACCGTGGCGCACTGGGCGCTGGTGCGCCAGGGCATGGGCATCGGCGCCATGATGACGGAGATCGCCAGCAAGACGCCCGGCATGGTGCGCGTGCTGGACGAGGTGCCGGCGGTGCGGTTTCCCATCTGGCTCGTGTCGCATCGCGAATTGCGTACCTCGCGCAGGATTCGCGTGGTGTTCGAGGCCCTGGCGGAGGCGCTGCAAGTCGATGCTTGAAGGCAGCGCCAGCAAAGGCTGCGGCCGCCAGGGACCCTCTGCACGAATCAGCGCGCCGTGTGCATCTGCGGCCTCGGGCGGTCTGCCGCGTTGCAAATACTCGCAATAGCTCGGCTATTGCTGCGTTGAACGTATTGCTTTGTGCGCCTGGCAGCCCATCCCGATCCGCAGCGCTCACTGACCGCTTGATTCGTGCAGAGGCTCCCTAGGCCTGACTGTTGCGCCCACCCGGTTGCGGTGTGGCCGGGCCTGCGTCGGCCCTGTGCTCAGGCAGTGAACGCAGCCGGTACCCTGCCGACAGCAGGTGCACATCCCAGCGCTGCTGCACTGCACCCCAGATGCCCTTGGGCAGGAACAGCGCAAACAGCATGGCAATGGCGCCCAGGCCGATGAGGTAGAGCACGCCTTGCCCGCCCCACAGCGTCTCTACCGCAAAGAAAAGCAGCGCGCCGAGGATGGGGCCTTCCATGGTGCCGATGCCACCCACCAGCACCATGAAGATCATGTAGGCCGTCCACTGCACGCTGAAATAGGTCTTGGGCTGAAAGCTGATCGATGTAGCCAGCCACAGGCCGCCGGCGATTGC
>LNEG01000030.1 GCA_001464865.1 Burkholderiales bacterium Ga0074133 | reverse complement strand
TTGCTGCGCAAGAGCCAGAACACCACCCAGCACAGCCCGGCCATGGCAGCCAGGGCCGCCCAGTAGGTGTAGGCGCGGCGGTCGTCGGCGGCGTACTGCTGCAGCGCAATCATCGAGGTGCCGGTTTCGCCCTGCACCAGGCTGTCCAGGTTCACGCACAGGTGCGCCAGCGCGGCCACCACCCACATGCCGATGGCAAATTCACCGCCCTGCAGCCGCAGCATGAACACGGCCAGCGGCACTGCCACCAGCGCCACCAGCATGGCGCCCACCAGCAGCGCGGGGTAAGGCCCCAGGCCCGCATCCGCCAGCCGCACCATGGCATAAGCACCCAGCCCGAAGAAAGCCTGGTGGCCGATCGACACCAGCCCGGCGTAGCCCGCCAGCGCGTTCCACATCACGGCCAGGATGACGTAGATGAACAAGGTGGTGAGCCGGTCTACCGTGCCCGCCTGCAGCCACAGTGGGCCCAGGCTGAGCACGGCCAGCAGCAGCACGGTGGCGCTGGCGAAAGTGATGGACGAGCGCGTCCAGCGCTCGATGACCCAGGGGGATGCGCCCGTGGGTGCGGGAGGTAGAGAAGTGACGGGAGCAGTCATGGCGCGGCCCTGCGGAAGGAAGATAAGAACCTGCGCAGCGCACCGCTCGCATAGAGCCGTGCCAGCAGGATGACCAAAAACGTGGCGTGCCCGGCGATCAGAAAGCCCTGGGGATGCACCTGCGCCCCCAGGTTCTGCGCCACGCCCAGCACTACGCCGCCCAGCAAGGTGCCCCACAGCGACCCGGCGCCGCCGATGATGACGGCCTCAAACGCAAAGATCAGCTGCTGGGGGCCCGAGAACGGATCAAACGTGGCGCGCATGGCCAGCGATGCCCCGGCCAGCGTGACGGTGACCATGGTGATGGCCGACGCGGCCGCAAACACCGTGCCGGTGCGCACGCCCACCAGGCGCGCGGTGTCGGCGTCTTCGGATGCCGCGCGGATTTGCCGGCCCAGCGAGGTGTGCGCCAGCATGGCGTGCAGCCCGCCCAGCAGAAGCACCGCCAGCACCAGCACCAGGGTGGGCAGTTTCCCCACGTACAGGCCGCCGGGCAGCTCCCAGCTGTCATACGCCAGCGTGCCGATGGACGTGGCCAGCGAACGCGTGTCGGCGCCAAAGTGCTGGAACAGCACGTTGTCGATCACGCTGGCCAGGCCGAACGTGGCCAGCAGGGGCACCAGCGCGCCCAGGCGTGCGCTGCGCTCCAGCACCAGCTTGTGCAGCAGCCAGCCCAGCAGTGCCATGGCAGGCACCACGGCCAGCAGGGCCAGCAGCGGGTGCCAGCCCAGCGGCTCGGCCAGCAGCCACAGCAGGTAGGCGGCCACCACCGTCAGGCTGCCGTGGGCCAGGTTGATGATGCGCATCACCCCGAACATGAACGACAGCCCGCAGGCTAGCAAGGCGTAGTAGCCACCGAGCAAAACGCCCTGGATGATCTGGTTGAGAAGGTTCATGCGGCCTCCTTGTGGGCATCGTGGGCATGGGGGGTGGGGTGGGCAGCCTCGGGCCGCTGCGCGCCAAAGTAATGCGCGGTGATCTGCGCACGGGTGAGCTGGTCGGCAGGCGCATCGGCCACCACGCGGCCTTCGAGCATGCAGACAATGCGGCTGGCCACGGCCTGCACGCGCTGCAGGTCTTGCTCTACCAACACCAGCGTGGTGCCCTGCCCCATCACGCCGCGCAGGGCGTCGTACACGCCTTGCACGGCCAGGGGCGAGAGGCCCAGCGAGACCTCGTCGAGCAGCAGCACGCGCGGGTTGGTCATGAGCGCGCGGCCAATGGCCACGGCCTGCTGCTGCCCGCCCGACAGCTCGCCCGCCTTGGCATTCAGCTTGGGGGCCAGCTGCGGGAATGCGTCCAGCACGGTGTCAAAGCTCCACTGGCCGCGCCGCCCCGCCGCGCGGGCCACCAGCAGGTTTTCGCGCACTGTCATGCCCGCAAACAGGCGCCGCCCCTCGGGCACCAGGGCCAGGCCCTCGGACACACGCTGGTGGGCGGGCAGGTGGGTGATGTCCACGCCCTCCCACCGCACCGTGCCGCTGCTGGCGCGGTGGGCACCGGCCAGCGTGCGCAGCAGCGTGGTCTTGCCAGCACCGTTGGCTCCCACCAGGGCCAGGATGTCGCCCTGGCGCACCTGCAGCGACACATTGCGCACAGCGGGCAGCTGCCCATGGTGGGCGTTCAGGTTGTCAATGCTCAACAAAACGCTCATGCCGCCACCCCACCCAGATAGGCCTCAACCACCGTGGCATCGCTCAGCACCGCCTGCGGGTCGCCGCTGGCAATCACGCGCCCGGCGTCCATGCACACCAGGCGTGTGGCCACCTGCAGCAGCACATGCACGATGTGCTCGATCCACACAATGGCAATGCCGCGGCTGCGAATGGTGCGCACCAGGTCCACCAGCTCGCTGGCCTCGGCATCGGTCAGGCCGCCGCCGATCTCGTCGAGCAGCAGCACCTGGGGGCCAGTGGCCAGCGCACGCACCAGCTCCAGCCGCTTGCGGCCCAGCAGGCCCAGCGTTTCTGCACGGCGGTTGGCCAGCGCCTGCATGCCGCACAGGCGCAGGCACTCCATGGCGCGGTCGCCCGCGTCGCGGGCATGCAGGCCCGCGCCGTGCGTGGCGCCGGTGAGCACGTTCTCAAACACCGTCATGCCCAGGAACGGCCGGGGCACCTGGTGGGTGCGCGCAATGCCTGCGCGGCAGCGGTCGGCCGCATTGCGGGCGCTCACATCCACCCCCTGAAACCAGACGGAGCCCTGGCTGGGCCCATAGGCACCGGCCAGCACGTTCAGCAGCGTGGTCTTGCCCGCACCGTTGGGTCCGACGATGCCCACGGCCTCGTCGGTGCCCACCCAGAAATCCAGCTGGTCCAGCACCTTCAGGGCACCAAAGCGCATGTCGATGCCCTGGGCCTGCAGCAACGGCGGCCCGCCCGGCGGCCGGCTTGCCGGGGGTTGTGAAGAGGCTGGTGAAGAGGGATGTGGCATGGGCGATCAGCTGTAGGACTTGAGCGCTGCCGCCACGGGGATGTTGCGGTCGTTGGCGTTCTCGGTGATCACGATGTCGAGCTTGAACTTGCTGCCCGCAGCAGGTTTGACCCACTGCGCGCCCACCACGGGCGTCACCGACACGTTGGGCACCGGCCCCTTGGCAAAGTCCACCGGGCCTTGCATGGTGGTGGCCTTGAGGGTGCTGATGGCCTTGGCCAGCGCCGCCTTGTCGCGCGGGTTCAGCGCCTCGGTGCCTGCGTCGAACAGCGACATGGTGGAGCCCAGCATCTGCGTCCACTGCTTGCCGGTGCTGGCCTCGTACGCATCGGCCAGCTGCACGCCGCTCTGCCCCGTGAGCGGTGATGCATACGGAAAGGTCTTGTGCCAGAAGCACCCTGCGCCCAGGTTCAGTGCCAGCGGGCCCAGGGCCTCCACCTGCGAGGGCACGAGGCCCGTCTTGGCGATCTGCGCAATCTTGACCATGCGCGTGTAACCCTGCTGGGCCGCCTGCCGCCAGAAGGTGGCGAAATCCGGAGGGATGGGGAAGGTGTTGAAGATCTCGCAGCGCTCGGCCTTGAACCTGGCGATCTGGGCGGAGTAGTCGGTGGTGCCGTTCTCGTACGGCCCGGCATCCACCACGGTGAAGCCCGCCTTGGCCAGCTCGGGTGCCAGCGTGGCGCGAATGGCGTTGCCATCGGCGTCGTTGGGGTACAGCACGCCAATCTTTTTGTTGGTGGGCAGCGCAGAAAACTGCGAGGTGTACGACGTGGTGAAGCTGCCGCCGCCGAACGAAAAGTGATACGTCCACTTGAAGGGCGAGGGCGCGCCGGGCTTGGCGCCCCGGCCAAAGTACCAGGCCTCCCACGGCATCACGGTAGACAGGCAGGGCACGCCTGCGGCCTCGCACGCATCCGACACCGGGTTCACCGTTTCGGGCGTGGTGGTGGTGAGCATCAGGTCGATCTTGTCGGTGTTGATCAGGGCCTTGGCCAGCTGGCTGGCGCGGGCCGGGTCAGACTGCGTGTCGCGGTCGAGGATTTCCACTGCGTACTTCACGCCGCCAATGGTCAGGCCTGCGGCCAGGGTCTTGCGCACCTGGGCCAGGATGAAAGTGTCGGTTTCGCCCAGCGCACCCAGCGGGCCGGTGCGGGGGCTGATGAAGCCCACTTTGAGCACGGGCGCGGCGCCCGCTGCCTGGGCCCACAGCGGGCCGGCGCTCAGTGCGAGGCCGCCGGCGCCTGCGGCGGTGATCAACCCACGGCGTGAGATGGTGAGAGATGTCGCCTGTGCGGGCTGTACGGCCTGCTCGGTCGATTCGATCTGCGTAGCGGCAACGGTGGCTTGAAGTGCGTTTTTCATAGGGAGTCCTTATCAGGTGAGATCTATCGTCGGTCTGGACAGCGCGCAGGCTCGCGCCCCGGCCTGTGCCGGAGGGCCGCGCCTTTGCGTCCGCCTCTGGGTGTCTGGGGTGGTGGGTACTGCTGCGCTATGCAGCGGCGACAGCAACCGTCATGCGCTGGTGCGCTGCGATGAAGCGGCCCGCCTGCTCCAGCGAACCGAGTGCTTCATCCAGCACGGGCGCAAACAGCTGCCAGCAATGCACCATGCCGTCCCACACGGTGCAGTCCGCTGGCACGCCCGCTGCTTTCAGGCGCGCGGCCATGGTCACGGCGTCGTCGCGCAGGCGCTCTTGGCTGCCCACCTGCAATTGCACGGGCGGCAGCCCTTGCAGGTCGGCGCTGTAGAACGGCGTGACGGTGGGCGAACGCACGTCGCCACCGGGCACGTACATGGCGTTGAAAAAGCCCATCAGCTCGCGCGTGATGAACGGGTCATCCACCGTGTGGTGGGACTCGCCTTCCGACGCCAGGTCCAGCGCGGGCGACAACGCCACGATGGCTGCAGGCAACGGCAGGCCCAGGTCACGGGCACGCACTGCCGTGGACAAGGCCAGGTTGCCCCCCGCCGAATCCCCTGCCAGCACAATGGCCGACGCGGCGTAGCCGTTGGCCAGCGCCCACTCGTACGCAGCCAGCGCATCGTCGTGCGCGGCGGGCGCGGGGTGCTCCGGCGCCAGCCGGTAGTCCACATTCAGCACCGGCGCACCGCTGAACTGCGTCAGGTACGAGCACAGGGCCCGGTGCGACGCCAGCGAGCCAAACACGAAACCACCTGCGTGGTAGTAGATGACCAGCCGGCGCGTGTCGGCCTGCGGCGTGCTCAGCAACTCTGCCGCCATGAGCCCATTCGCGCCATTGGGGATGTGCAGTGTGCGGATGGGAAGCCCCTGGGCCAGGGGCATCCGCGAGTTGCTGGCATCAAACCACGCACGCAACTCCACAGGGGTGGCTTGCGGTGGCGGCGGGTTTTGCGCGGCCATCTGCAAGATGGACTGGAGCTGTTGTACAGACATGTGCGAGCCCCTCGATCACAGGTAGGTGGAGGCGAGCCCGCCGTCCACGGGCAGATTGATGCCGCTCACCCAACGTGCCGCGTCGCTGCACAGGAAGGCGATCACCGGTGCCACTTCGTCGCTGAAGGCGGGGCGCTTCATGCGGTGGGCATCTTTTTCCACCCGCTCCTGGCCCAGCATCTGCACAAAGTCGCCCAGGATGGGCGTGAACACCGGGCCGGGGGCCACGCAGTTCATGCGCACACCGCGCTCCATGAAGATCTTTTGCGACTGGGTGTAGGTCCACACGATCAGCGCTTCCTTGAAGTACTGGTAGCACGTCTCCTGCGGCACGGGGTTTGCAGCCAGCCACTTCGCGCCTTCTTCAAAGCTGGTGGTGGCGCCCAGGGCGCGGTGGGGTTCGAGGCGCTGCGGCCACTCCGCGCCGAGGATGGAGGCAATGTTGACGATGGAGCCTCCCTCCCCCATGCGCTCCAGCACCCGGTGCGTGAAGTGGCGCAGGCCCAGGTAGTTGACGCGGCCGACCAGTTCGGCAGGCGATGTGCCGGGCACGCCTGCAATGTTGGCCAGTGCATCGACCTTCGCGGGCAGTTGCTCCCCGGCGGCGTCGATGGCGGCCGGGTCGCCCAGGTCCACCTGCACAAAGCCGTCGAGCGTGAGCGTGGGCGCATTGCGGTCCACACCAATCACGCGGGCGCCCTGCTGGCGGGCGAGCTTGGCAAAGTCTGCGCCGATGCCGGAGCAGCAGCCGGTGACGACGATGGTTTTGTTGTTGAGGGTCATGAAAGTTGTCTCCTGATTTTTGTGGTGCGCACAAGCCCCCGGCGCGGCCAGGCCGCACCGGGGGCTTGCGACTTCAGAACGGGAATGCGGGTGGCGCGTCCTTCACGGTGATCCACTGCCACTGCGTGTATTCATCAATGTCGGCAGGCCCGCCCACGCTGCCCCCGTTACCACCCACGCCGGGGCCGCCAAAGGGGTTGGTGCACTCGTCGTTCACCGTCTGGTCGTTGATGTGGACCATGCCCGCACGCAGCCGCTGGCCGATGGCCATCGCGCGGCCCACACTGGGGCTGATGACGGCAGCCGCCAGGCCGCCCTGGCTGGTGTTGGCCAGTTGCACGGCCTCGTCGTCGGTGCGGAAGGTGACGAGATTGACCACCGGTCCAAACGGCTCTTCGTCAAACGAACGAATGCCGGGCTTGACGCCCGAGAGCACCGTGGGCTTGTAGCAAAGCCCCTCGTAGGTGCCGCCCGCTTCGAGCTTGGCGCCCTGGGTCACGCTGTCCTTGATGACCTGGTCAAAGCGCTGCAGTTGCTTGGCGTCGATCATGGGCCCCATGGCGACCTGGCCGCTGGCGCCATCGCCCACGGGCAGGTGCGTGGCCTTGCCCACCATGCGCTGCAGGATGCCTTCGGCAATCGACTCGTGCACCAGGATGCGGTTGGATGCCATGCAGATCTGACCCTGGTGGAACCAGGCGCCAAACGCGGCGGCGCTGGCGGCGGCATCCAGGTCGGCGTCTTCCAGAATGATGAGGTTGTTGGCCCCACCCAGCTCCAGCGACACCTTCTTGAGGTGTTGCCCCGCCAGCGCGCCGATGCGGCGGCCCACCGTGGGCGAGCCGGTGAAGGCGATCATGGGCACGCGCTCGTCCACCACCAGCGCCTCGCCCGCCTCGGCATCGCCGGGTACCACCTGCAGCAGGCCCTTGGGCAGGCCCGCTTCTTCAAACACGCGGGCCATGATGAAGCCGCCGCTCACCGGCGTGCGCGTGTCGGGCTTGAGCACCACCGCATTGCCCAGCGCCAGCGCCGGGGCCACCGAGCGCAAGCCCAGGATGAGCGGGAAATTGAACGGCGAGATCACCCCCACCACCCCGTGCGGCACGCGCCGCGCAATCGACAGGCGCCCCGGCGTGCTGGGCAGCACCTGGCCCTGGGCCTGCATGGGCAAGGCTGCGGCCAGGTGGCACAGCGTGATGGCCTCGCGCACCTCGTGCTGGCCCTTGGGCACGATGCCGCCGGTTTCGCGGGCCACCGTCATGGCCAACTCGTCAAAGTGCTGCTCAAAAATGCTGGCCGCACGGTGGAACACGGCCGCACGCTCGCGCGGCCCCGTGGCCGCCCACGCGACCTGCGCTTGCTGTGCCCGGCCGATGGCGGCCTGCATGTCGGCCGCACTGGCAATGCCCACGCGGCTGAAAACCTGGCCCGTGGCGGGCTCGACCGCATCGCGCGCCGTGCTCAGCACGGTAGACCACGCACCATCAAAGGCCTTGCCCGCCCACAGGCGGTTGTCCAGCAGACCTGGTTTTTCTGAAACACCCATTGCATTGCTCCTTGGTTGAAATCAAAACCCACCGCATGGCTGCAGCGGCGTGGTCTGAAATTGCAACGGGCGTACCAGCCCCGCCATCCACCGGGCCCCAAAACGCCCAAAACAGGGCCTTTTTGAGAGGGAGCGCTACGGACTTTCCCTAGGCACAAACACGGCTGGCACGGGCGACTTTTTGGCGCCAAATAGTTACCATTCATAAACAAATGGCGCCACAACAATTGATCAAAAGATCACTTTTTGATCAATTTCTGATCCACCACCGGAGGACCCCATGCCCAAACGCCGCGTCTCCCTGGCCGACCTGCACCGCACCGCCGTGGGCCAAGGCCAGGCAGTGCTGGGCACCGTGAGCGCACCAGCCCCCCGCGCCTTGGGCGGGTTTGACACCCATGGCATCAGCCAGCACGCCCACCCCACGGTGGCCGACATCAGCGAATGCCTGTTCTTCTCCCCAGGCGACGGACGCATCTGGCTGCAAGACCAGCGCATGATCCTGCTGCACTCCGAGGCCCTGGGCTCGCTGCGGCGCGAGCTGATCGACAGCATTGGCCTGGACAAGGCCCGCGGCCTGCTCACCCGCGCGGGCTACGTGAGCGGCGCGCGCGATGCCCGCCTGGTGCGCCAGCAATGGCCCGATGCCGAACCCACCGCCGCCGCCATGGCGGGCACCCGCCTGCACGCGCTGGAGGGCGTGGTGCAGGTGGAGGTGGTGCACGCCCGCTACAACGCCGAGCTGGGCGAATACGACGGCGAGTTCATCTGGCACAACTCCAGCGAGGACGACGAGCACATCGCCGCCTACGGCGTGGGCGGCTCGCCCGCGTGCTGGATGCAGGTGGGCTACGCCACCGGCTACGTCAGCACCCTGTTTGGCCGCATGATCGTCTTCCGCGAAGAGGACTGCCGATCCTCCGGCGCAGCGCATTGCCGCGTGGTGGGCAAATCGGCCCACCTGTGGGACGACCCCGAGCAGGACCTGTTCTACCTGAACGCGCAAGACTTTGTGGGCACCCCGCCCGCTTCGCTGCCCACATCCATGCCCGCAGGGGCGCAAGGAAAGGCCCGCACCACCTACCTGGGCGTGCCACCGGGCAAGGCGGCGGCATCCAGCCCTGCAGGCACCGCTGCCGAGCCCACGGCCCACGCCACCATGGTCGGCGCGTCATCCGCCTTCAACGCGGCCTGCCACATGCTGCAGCGCGTGGCGCCCACCGCCGCCACCGTGCTGTTCACCGGCGAATCGGGCGTGGGCAAAGAGATGTTTGCCAGCATGCTCCACCGCATCAGCCCGCGCAGCAGCCAGCCCTTCGTGGCCATCAACTGCGCGGCCATCCCCGAGACGCTGGTCGAGAGCGAACTCTTTGGCGTGGAGCGCGGCGCCTACACCGGCGCAGGCACATCGCGCCCAGGCCGGTTTGAGCGCGCCCACGGCGGCACCCTCTTCCTCGACGAAATCGGCACCCTCAGCCTGGTGGCCCAGGGCAAGCTGCTGCGCGCCCTGCAAGAAGGCGAGGTCGAGCGCGTGGGCGGCACCCGCACCGTGCGCGTGGACGTGCGCCTGGTGGCCGCCACCAATGTGGACCTGCGCCAGGCCGTGCGCGAAGGCACGTTCCGCGAGGATTTGTTCTACCGCCTCAACGTCTTCCCCATCCACCTGCCCCCGCTGCGCGACCGGCGCGACGACATCCCCCTGCTGATGAGCCACTTCCTGGCCCACTACCAGCGCAAGCACCAGCGCCAGTTGCCCGGCTTCAGCCAGGCCGCCGTGAAGGCGATGTTTCACTATCCCTTCCCCGGCAACATCCGCGAGCTGCAAAACCTGATTGAGCGGGCGGTGATCCTGGCGACGGATGGCGAGCCGATTGAACCGCACCACCTGTTTGCAGGAGGTGAGCAAAGTGGCGGCGGGGAAATGTCGCTGCACTTGCAGGGCAACAGCGGGGGGACGCTGCATGCACAGGCGGCGGGTGTGGGGGCTGCAGTGCAGGCCCCGCCAGCGGCTGCAGCAGCGAGTGCGCGGGGTGGTGCGGGCCTAACGCCTGCCGCTGCGCCGGTGGTGGCACCGCTGCACCAGGCAGAAGAGCAGATGCTGCGGCAGGCGCTGCAGAGCGCGGGCGGGAATGTGGCGCTGGCTGGGCGGTTGCTGGGGATCAGCCGGGCGACGATGGCCTATCGGGTGAGGAAGTTCGGGATCGGGGGCTGAGAATTTGATGACACGACTTATCAATGAAGGCCCGGCAGTCTGCTTTCGGCTGGTTGCTGCCGTGCAGCTATTTCGGATGAATGATCGGTCCAGCGGTTGCGGCCACCTGCTCCACCGTGCGGCTTTAGATGCGGTACCGGGCGAACGACGGGTCCAGGATCTACACAGCCGGGTCGGGGTACCGCTGGTTGGGCGCAAAAGCAAACGATTGCGCGAGGGCCGGAGCCCCAGCGGCCGACAGGCCCGCTGCGGCGGCTTTCAGGAAATGACGGCGGTGGTTGTACTGGCTTGTGTGCATGTTGTCTCCTCGTTTCGCAAGCTTGCGCGGGCGCCTCTCACCGCACCAGGCAGGGCTTCTTGTTGTCGAACTTCCAGCCCGGGATCAGGTACTGCATGGCCATCGCATCGTCACGCGCGCCCAAGCCGTGTTGGAGGTAAAGCAGGTGGGCTTTTTCGACCTCGGCCATGTCGATCTCTATGCCCAGCCCCGGCTTGGGGGGCACCTGTGCGTAGCCGCCTTCGATCCGGAGTGGCTCCCTGGTCAGGCGCTGGCCGTCCTGCCAGATCCAGTGGGTGTCGATGGCGGTGACCTTGCCCGGTGCGGCTGCGCCCACATGCGTGAACATGGCCAGCGAAATGTCGAAGTGGTTGTTAGAGTGGCTGCCCCAGGTCAGGCCCCAGTCGCGGCATGTTTGCGCCACGCGCACGCTGCCGGCCATGGTCCAGAAGTGCGGGTCTGCCAGCGGGATGTCCACACTCTGCAGGGCCAGCGAATGCGCCAGCTGCCGCCAGTCGGTGGCGACCATGTTGGTCGCTGTGGGCAGGCCCGTGGCGCGCCGGAACTCGGCCATCACCTCGCGGCCGCTGAAACCGTCTTCGGCGCCGCACGGGTCTTCGGCATACGCGACGATGCCGCGCATCTTCTCGCCCAGGCGGATTGCGTCTTTCAGCAACCAGCCCCCATTGGGGTCCAGCGTGACACGCGCCTGTGGAAAACGCTGGTGCAGTGCAGTGACGGCCTCCACCTCCGCATCGCCCGCCAGCACCCCGCCCTTGAGCTTGAAGTCCTGGAATCCGTAGCGCTGGTGCGCGGCCTCGGCCAGCCTCACAACAGCCTCGGGGGTCATCGCAGCTTCATGCCGCAGGCGGCACCAGTCGTCGGCATCGTCGGGTTCGCTGGCCGGGCCCACATACGGCAGGTCGGTCTTGGTGCGGTCACCCACGAAGAACAGGTAGCCCAGCATCTGCACTGCATCGCGTTGCTGGCCCTCGCCCAGCAGGGCTGCTACCGGCACGCCCAGATGCTGGCCCTGCAGGTCGAGCAGCGCCGACTCGACTGCCGTGACAGCATGGATGGTGGTGCGCAAGTCAAAAGTCTGCAGGCCCCGGCCACCGCTGTCGCGGTCGGCAAACCTCGCGCGCATCGCGTTCAGGATGGCCTGCAGGGTGCCGATGGGCTGGCCTTCTACCAGCGGCCGCGCATCTTCCAGCGTCTGGCGGATCTTCTCGCCGCCAGGCACTTCACCCAGGCCGGTGTGGCCGGCATTGTCCGTCACGATGACGATGTTGCGCGTGAAAAAGGGCGCGTGTGCGCCCGAGAGGTTGAGCAGCATGTCGTCCCGGCCAGCAACCGGGACAACACGCATCGACAGGACGATCGGTGAGGTCATGGATGTTTTCAGTCTGCCTTGATGTTGCGGGCCGTGATGAGCCTGGCCCAGCGGGCGTATTCGCCCGCCTGGAATGACGCGAACTGCTCGGGCGTGTTCAGCACGATCTCGAAGCCGAGCTCAGCCAGGCGCGCCGAGGTGGCGGGCTCGCGGATGATGGACACGATGGCCTCGTGCATGCGCTTCTTGACGTCAGCAGGCAGCCCCCTGGGCGCTGCCACGGCCTGCCACGACTGCACGCCCGCGTTCTTCACACCGTTCTCTTCCAGCGTGGGTACTTCGGGCAACAGCGGAGACCGCTTCTCGCTCGTGATGGCCAGCGCACGGAGCTTGCCCGCCTTGATCTGCGGCATCGCCGTGTTGATATTCATGAAGGACGACTCCACCTGGTTGCCCAGCAGGTCCGTCATGACCGGGCCGCCACCCCGGTAGGGGATGTGCACGCCACTCGTGCCGGTCTGCTGCCAGAACAGCTCGGCCGTCAGGTGGTCGCTGGAACCGTTGCCCGACGATGCAAAGGTCATCTTTCCGGGGTTGGCCTTCAGGTAGGTCATCACATCGGCCAGCGACCTGTGTGCCGACACCGCGGGCACCACCAGCACGTTGGGCGCCTGCACCACCACCGTGATCGGCTCCAGGTCCTTGATGGCGTCGTAGTTCGTCTTGATCAGGTGCGGGGCGATCACAAAGGGGCCCAGCGAGGCCACCAGAAAGGTGTGGCCATCAGCAGGCGCGCGGGCCACCTGCGTGGCGCCAATGGTGCCGGTGGCGCCCGCCTTGTTGTCCACCACCACCGTCACACCGCCGCCGAGCTTCTCGCTGAGCCTGGCCGAGATCGTGCGGGCAATCATGTCGGTGGAGCCACCGGGCGGAAAGGGCACGACCAGCGTGACCGGTTTGTCGGGCCAGGCGAACGCAGACACGCTGGTGGCCGCAGCGACCAGCAGGGTGATGAGGGACTTTTTCATGAGGGGTTGTCTCCGTCGTGTCTGTTTTTTTATTGCACTGTGATCTTTTCTTCGCGCACGATCTGGGCCATTTCGGGCAGTTCGGCCTTGATCCAGGCGGCGAACTCGGCACCGGTCATGCGTGAGGCCTCCAGCCCCAGCGACTGCAGCTTTTCGCTCACGTCGGGCAACGCCGTGATGCGCTGAACCTCGGCGTGGACCAGGTCCACCACCGCGCGGGGCGTACCGGCCGGGGCCAGCAGGCCCTGCCAGCTGCCGGTCAGAAACTGGGGCACCGATTCAGCCACCGCAGGCGTGTCGGGCAGCTCGCTCCAGCGCTTGGCAGACGAAACGGCCAGCAGCTTGAGCTTGCCGGACTTCACATGCGGGTACGTGGCCACCATGCCGTTCATCGTCACATCCATGTGGCCGCCCACCAGGTCGGTCATGGCCTGTGCCCCGCCTTTGTAGGGCACATAGTTCCACTCGATACCGGTGCGCCGGGCGAACTGGACCCCGGCAAGGTGCGTGGCGCTGCCCATGCCGGCAGCCGCAGCAAAGTTGAGCTTGCCGGGGTTGGCCTTGGCGTACTTCACCAGCTCGGCAATGTTGTTGACCGGCACCTTGGAGCTGACCACCAGCAGATGCGGCGAATAGCCGACCATGGCGACCGGTACAAAGTCCTTTTGCACGTCGAAAGGCAGCTTGTAGAGCGCCGGGCTGATGGTGAGGTTGCCCACATCCATCAGCACAAAGGTGTAGCCGTCAGGCGCCGATTTGGCCACCATGTCGGCGCCGATGTTGCCGGCATTGCCGGCCTTGTTGTCCACCACCACGGGCTGGCCCAGCTTCTCGCTCATCTTCTGGCCCAGCAGGCGCGCCAGCACGTCAGACGTGCCACCGGCGGGGAACGGCACAACGATGCGGATCGGCTTGGACGGATAGGCCTGGGCCAACGCTGGGGAGCCGCCCAGCGCCAGGGTGGCGGCCGCTGCAGCGGCCAGTACAACGCGTCGTGTTTGCATGTCTGTCTCTCTCTCTCTATTTTTTGCGGATGGAAGGTGGAATCGGTGCACCCGTGGAGCTATTGCGGACCGAGGGCGTCGATCAGCGCCTTGAGTTCGTCCATCTCGCCAGGCTTGAGGTCCGACAGCGGTGCCCGCACGGGGCCGGCACCGTGGCCCACCAGGCGCGCGCCCGCCTTGATGATGCTCACGCCATAGCCTTCCACGCGGTTGCGGATCTTCAGGTAGGGCATGAAGAAGGTCTTGAGCAGCCGGTGCTGCGTGGCCATGTCGTCGGTACGCACGGCTTCGTAGAACTGCATGGCCGTCTTCGGGATGAAGTTGAAGACGGCAGACGAATAGACCGGCGTGCCCAGCGCCTTGTAGGCCGCGGCGTAGACCTCGGCCGTGGGCAGACCGCCAAGGTAGGCAAAGCGGTCACCCATCGCCATGTAGATGGAGGACATCAGTTCGATGTTGCCCATGCCATCCTTGAAGCCGATCAGGTTTGGGCAACGCTGGGCCAGGATGGCCAGCGACTCCGGCGTGAACTTGGTGCGGTCGCGGTTGTAGACGATCACGCCGAATTGGACGCTCTTGCACACCTGCTCCACATGGGCAATGAGACCTTCCTGCCCGGCTTCGGTCAGGTAGTGCGGCAGCAGCAGGATGCCATGGGCGCCCAGGCGTTCGGCCTCTTGCGCGTGGGCAATGGCGGTGCGTGTGGGGCCGCCGGCGCCCGCGATGATCGGTACCTTGCCACGGCAGGTGTCCACTGCGGTGCGGATGATGTCGGCGTACTCGGCGCCATAAAGGGAAAAATACTCGCCGGTGCCGCCTGCGGCAAACAGTGCGCTGGCGCCGTAGGGGGCCAGCCACTCCAGACGGGCCGCGTACGACCTGGCGTTGAAGTCGCCCTGCGCATCAAAGTCCGTCACGGGGAACGACAGCAGTCCGGAGGACATGACTTGCTTGAGGTCTTGCGGGGTGTATTGCATGAAAGGTCCTGGTGCGGTGAAGGGGTGCATGCTTTGTTACAGTGCATGAAGCCCGAGAGATCAGTTGTACGTTGTCAGACAACTCGGCATGATTGTGGAAACACGTGCAAAGACTGTCAAGGAAAAAACCATGAACCCAGTGAAAACCCTAGGTGATACTGCACCCCCGCCAGAGCGGCCGCGGCGGCCGCGCGGTCTGGTGCCCGAGATCGTTTCGGCCTTGCAGGCCGACATGGCTGAAGGCCGGCTGGCACCCGGCGACAAGCTGCCCACGGAAGCCGCCCTGATGGAGCGCTTCGACGTGAGCCGCACCGTGGTGCGCGAAGCCATTTCCCACTTGCAGGCAGCGGGCCGCGTGGCCACCCGGCACGGCATCGGAACCTTCGTCACGCAGCAGGCCGAGCCGGCGCCCACCTTTCGCATTGCCCCGGAAGACTTCGCCACCGTGGCTGACGTGATTTCGCTGCTGGAGTTGCGCATCAGCCTGGAGAGCGAGGCCGCGAGCCTGGCAGCCCAGCGCCGCGATGACACCAGCCTTTCCGCCATGGCCGCGGCGCTGGCGTCGTTCGAGGCAGCCATCCGCGCCGACTCGGATGCAGTGCCCTCGGACTTTCAGTTCCACATGGAAGTGGCCCGCGCCACGGGCAACCGCCACTTTGCCGACCTGATGACCTACCTGGGGACCGTCATCATCCCCCGCACCCGGCTGAAGACCGCGGCCGACGCCCCCGAGGGCCGGCTGGCCTACCTGGAGCGGGTGCACCATGAGCATGAGAGCATCTACCGCGCCATCCGCGAACGCGATGCAGAAGCCGCCCGCGCAGCCATGCGCACCCACCTGGCGAACAGCCGCGAACGCCTGCGCAGGGCACAGGCGGTAGACACAGACGCCTGAGCCGCGCGGTCGGGTAACCCGGAGACCATGGCCGGTCATCAGCATATGTTGTCAGACATCCGTTAACATACCAGGCCCGTGGAAATTCCTCCATGGGCCCTGTTTTTGTACGGATCGTCCAGCGATGAGCAATCTCTTTTCCTTCAATGCCCGCACGGGCGAATCCACGGGCGAGCCCCTGGCCACGTCCAGCGCAGCCCAGATCGATGCCGCCGTCGTGGCCGCGCACCATGCCTTTGGCGACTGGGGCCGCAGCAGCGGCGCGCAGCGCGCCACGCTGCTGAGCCACCTTGCAGACCGCCTGGAAGCAGACCGCGAGTCCCTGGTGGCACTGGCCGACCTGGAAACCGCACTCGGCCCGGTCCGCCTGAACGGTGAGCTCGACCGCACGACCTTCCAGCTGCGCCGCTTTGCCGACATCGCACAGCGCGGTGAGCCCTTTGCCGTGCTGGACGACCCTGCCGTGGCCGGTGCCCCACCTGCTGGGCACCCTGCCATGCAGCTGCACCGCATGCCGCTGGGCCCGGTGGCCATGTTTGCCGCCAGCAATTTCCCGTTTGCCTTTTCGGTGCTGGGGGGCGACACGGCATCGGCGCTCGCCGCCGGCTGCCCCGTGGTGGTCAAGGCCCATCCGGGCCACCCTGCCCTGTCGCGGCAGGTGTTTGCCATCGCCGAGCGATCGCTCCAGGCGCTCGGCCTGCCTGCGGGGCTGATCGGCATGGTGCAAGGGGCTGGCATCGATGTGGGCGTGCTGCTCATTCGCCACCCGCTGATCGCGGCTGGGGCATTCACAGGGTCCACCCGCGGGGGCGCCGCGCTACAGGCAGAGGCCAACGCCCGCGCACGCCCCATACCGTTTTATGGCGAACTGGGCTCCATCAATCCGCTTGTCGCCCTGCCCCCGGTACTCTCCGCACGGGCCGCCGAACTTGCCGGCACGCTGGCCGCATCCATCACCCTCGGGTGTGGGCAGTTCTGCACCAACCCTGGCCTGCTGGTGCTGGTAGACGGCCCGGAAACCGAGGCCTTTGTGCCCCAGCTGGCGCAGGCGCTGGGCAAGATCCAGCCCCACCCCATGCTGACCGCTGGCATGCGAAAGGCCTTTGATGCCGGGGTGCAGGCTTTTGTGGAGGCTGGCGCCAGCGCCGTGTTGCAGGGCCCTGGCGAAGGGCTGGCACCTGGCCCGCAATTGCTGCAGGTCAGCGCGCAGCGCTTTATCGAAACGCACGCGCTGCGCGAGGAAGTCTTCGGGCCGGCCAGCCTCATCGTACGGTGCGCCGACCTGGCCCAGGCGCAGGATGTGCTGCACGCCGTAGGGGGCAGCCTGACCGTGACGCTCTGGGGTGCAGACGACGACACGGCCGAGCATCGCGCGCTGGTGCGCGCGGCAATGCAGATTGCGGGGCGCGTACTGTTTTCAGGTGTGCCTACCGGGGTCGCCGTGACGGCCGCCCAGCAGCATGGCGGCCCCTGGCCCGCGAGCACCGCGCCCATGACCACGTCGGTGGGCGATGCCGCGATCGATCGCTTTTTGCGCCCGGTGTGCGTCCAGGACGCACCGGCCTGGCTGCTGGAACGGTCCGGGCGGCCTTGCTGACGCAGCCGCAGGGCGTTGATCGGCAGTGCCCGCGCGGCCTCAGGCGCGCACCAGCCCCGGCAACGCGGACGCGCTTGCCGAAGCAAACGGGAACAGGGTCCGCAGGGTGAGGCCCAGGTCGAGTCCGAAGGTCTGCGCGCACGCACTGGCAACCAGCACGTCCAGCCCCAGCGTGGGCTTGAGGTCGCGCCCCTCCAGCAGCTGTCCGGGCGCCAGCCCCGGCCAGTCAGACACCACCGCGCCACCCAGCACGGCACCACCCGCCAGCATGGCCGCAGCACCTGTGCCGTGGTCTGTGCCCCCCGTGCCATTGGCACGCGCGGTGCGGCCGAACTCTGTGGCCACCAGCACCACCGTGTCGGCCCACACGGGGCCCAGGCCATCGCGCAGTGCGGCAATCAGTGCATCAAGCCCCCTGAGCTGTGTGGCCAGCCGCGCGTTTTGAGCGCTGTGCGTGTCCCAGCCGGTGGTTTCGATCATGGCGATGCGCGGACCATCAGGCCTGGCCAGAAAGCCTGCCGCCATGCGGCCCAGAGCAGCCGAGTCCTGTCGGCGCTCGCCGCGGCCCGCGGAGCCACTGCCCCCGGCCATGCCGCGTGCATCCAGGGCCGATGACCACAGGCCATGCAGCTGCGCATCACGGGCATAAAGCTGCTCCACACGCTGCAACAGGTCGTCATCGGCCTCGGGCAGGTTCGACGGGGCATACGTGACCACGGGTGCGCTGCCCCGCAATGCCATGGGCACGGCCGATGCGAATGCGATGGCAGCCTTGTCATCGGCGGGCAGCATGCGCACCAGGCGATTGAGCCAGCCATCCTTGAGCTGGTAAGGTGCACTGGCACCGCTTTCCAGCACGTTCTGGGCGTCGAAATGCGACCGCTCGCGGTAGGACGACGCCACCGCATGGATGAACCGCGCCTGCCCAGCGGTGTGCATCTGGTGCAACTGCACCAGCGCCGGATGCAAGCCAAAGCTGCCATCGAGCCGCAAGGTGCTTGCGGGATCGATGGCCAGGGCCCCGCGCAGCTCGGCATACGCCGGGTCGGCATATGGCACCACCGTGTTCAGGCCATCAGCGGCGCCCCGCTGCACTACAAAGACAAAGCGGCGCGCAGTGGCTACCTTGGCAAACGCCACGTGCGGCGTGGCCAGCAATGCGGCCGCACCCATGAAACGTCTCCGGTCCAGGGTCATGGTCTCTACCTCCTGAGAAATTCTGGAGACACCAGCATCAGCGCCAGCGCGGTACGACCGCTTTCTGCGCGGGCTATCGCATCGGCACTGGCACGGCTGAGCGTGCCCGGCAGCACTCGGGGCGCCAGCACACGGGCATCCACGGCATCGCCGGTCTGGCCCGCCAGCCGCTGAGCCACTTCAACCTTGCGCAGCAAGGCATCTGGCGCGGCCCACGTCGCTGCCACATCGTCGTAGCCCGCGGGCGAGCCTGGGCGCCACACGGGCTGGCCCAACTGGTTCATCAGTGCAGCGGCCTGCGCGGGGGGCATCTG
>LNEG01000029.1 GCA_001464865.1 Burkholderiales bacterium Ga0074133 | reverse complement strand
ATGGCCGGTGGGCACGTACACCGTCTCGCCCGGTTGCAGGCTGGCGCGGCGGGACAGGGCTTCATCCAGCGTGGGCGCCGTGTAGCAGCCCTGCAGCCAGTCGGTGAGCACGGCGCGTAAGCCGGCGTCGTTCAGGCGCAGCAGATCGGACAGCCGGGCGTGGGGTGACGATGCCTCGGGCTGGCCCGCAGCCGGGGCGCTGTAGAAGGCCAGGCGCGCGGGGGGCGCATCGTTGCCGCCCGAGCCCAGGAAGCCGCGCACCATATCGAGGCGCCCTACTTCCAGCGCGGCAAGACGCTCGCGCAGGGCGGCTTCCAGCGCGTTCTCCCAGCCGGGTTCGATATGGATGCGGCTCCACAGGCCCTGCAGGCCATCCAGGCCGTGCTTGGCGAGCCAGGGGCGGAGCTTGCCGTCGGTCTTGACCTTTTCCTGCAGTGCCTTGAGCGCCTCCATGCGGGCCGACAGATCGGCCTGGCGGGCGCTTTCGGTGTTGACGGCCTGCTGGCGCGTGCGGCGGTCGTCGTCGAGCTGGGGCACGGTCTCCTGCAGCTCGTGCAGGCGCGCCGCGGTGGTCTCTGCGATCTCCTGCGCCTCTTCCAGCTGCTCGCGCAGGTTGTTCAGGCGCGATTCATCGGGTGCGGCCAGGGCATTGCGGTCGGTGCGCAGGCGCTCAAAGCGGGCATCCAGCTGGCGGCTTTGTTCGTCGATGCTGCGCTGCTCGGCGGCCAGCACGCCAATCTGCTGCTGCACCTGCACCACGCTGCTGCGCTGCTCGGCCGTGCGGCTTTGCGCCGCGCGCAGGGCGTCTTCCAGGTCGGGCAGCTGCATGGCCTGCTCTTCCACCTGGGCGGCCAGCATTTCGGCGCGCTCTTCAGCGTCGACCCCCGCACCGGCCAGGTTTTCCAGCTCGATGTCGGCCTCTTCCTTGCGGGCCTGCCACTGCGCGATTTGCTCGGCCAGCTGCACGAGGCGCTGCTCCACGCGCTGGCGGCCTTCGACCACGTAGCGGATCTCGGCTTCGAGCTTGCCGACCTCGGCCGTGGCCTCGTACAGCTTGCCCTGCGCCTGGTTGACCTTGTCGCCCGCGGCATAGTGGGCCTGGCGGATGGTCTCCAGGTCGGACTCGACCGCGCGCAGGTCGGCCATGCGCGATTCAAGGTCGTTCACCGCCTGCAGCCCATCGAGGCGCACCTTGGCTTGGTCGGCCTCGGCATCGGCGCGCTTCAAAAACCACAGCTGGTGCTGCTTGAGCGTGGCGTCGGAATGCAGGGTGTTGTAGCGGGCCGCCACCTCGGCCTGCTTTTCGAGCTTTTCGAGGTTGGCGTTGAGTTCGCGCAGGATGTCTTCCACCCGCGTGAGGTTCTCGCGCGTGTCCGAGAGGCGGTTTTCGGTCTCGCGGCGGCGTTCCTTGTACTTGGAGACACCAGCTGCCTCTTCCAGAAAAAGGCGCAGCTCTTCCGGGCGCGATTCAATGATGCGGCTGATGGTGCCCTGGCCGATGATGGCGTACGCCCGTGGCCCCAGGCCCGTGCCCAGAAACACATCCTGCACGTCGCGGCGGCGCACGGGCTGGTTGTTCAGGTAGTAGCTGCTGGTGCCGTCGCGCGTGAGCACGCGGCGCACGGCTACCTCGCCGTACTGCCCCCATTGGCCGCCCGCCCGGTGGTCGGAGTTGTCAAACACCAGCTCCACGCTGGCGCGGCTGGCCTGCTTGCGTGTGGTGGTGCCGCTGAAGATGACGTCCTGCATCGACTCGCCACGCAGCTCGCTGGCCTTGCTCTCGCCCAGCACCCAGCGCACCGCATCCATGATGTTGGATTTGCCACAGCCGTTGGGGCCCACCACGCCGACCAGTTGCCCGGGCAGCATGAAATTGGTGGGTTCGGCAAACGACTTGAAGCCGGAGAGCTTGATGGAGGTGAGACGCACGGGTCAGGAACTGGGCAAGAAAGGCGTGTTGGCGGTTTGCCGGGGCCAGGCGGCAGGGCGCCCCGCCGGGGCCGACCTGTCGGCCGGACCGGGAATGATAACGCCGCGCCCGCCACTGCCCGGCCCACACCCACCCGGCCGCGGGTGTTTGGAAGGGTCTGGCGCGCTTTTCAAGCCAAAAGCGCCCCAGGTGCATGTTTCATATGCCTTCTTTGCTATCAACTTTGAAAGCTTTTGGCGTGGCCGCCGCAGTGTCGGAGGCCGTCGGGATTGTCCCGTTCGGCGGCCCGCTGCGCCAGCTGCCGCGCGGGTTGCGGCTCAGGCGTTGCGCAGCGCCTCGGAGTTGGTGCGCAGCACCATCGCCTCGAACTCCGCCACCGGTACGGGCGCGCTGAACAGATAGCCCTGCCAGGCGTGGCAGTTGTGCCGCTCCAGAAACTCACGCTGCGCCTGCGTCTCCACACCCTCGGCAATGACGCGCAGGCCCAGGCTGGTGCCCAGGGCCACCACGGTGCGCGCGATCGCGGCATCGTTGGGGTCGGTCAGCACGTCACGCACAAAGCTCTGATCGATCTTGAGCTGGTCCAGCGGCAGGCGCTTGAGGTAGCTGAGCGACGAATAACCGGTGCCGAAATCGTCGAGCGAAAACCCCACTCCGTATGCACGCAGCTGGCCCATCTTCTCGATGGTGTCTTCCACGTCGGCCAGCAGCAGGCCCTCGGTCAGCTCCAGCTTCAGGCGCTGCCCGTCGGTCCCCGAACCCGCCAGCGCGGCCAGGACCTGGGGCACGAATACGCTCTGGTGGAACTGCCGCGGGCTCACGTTGACGGCCAGGTTGAGCCGGGCAAAGGCTGGCTCACGGGCCCATCGGGCCAGCGTGGCACAGGCCGACTGCAGCACCCATTCGCCCAGCGGCAGGATCAGGCCCGAGGTCTCGGCCAGCGGGATGAACTGGGCGGGCGAGATGAAGCCGCTTTGCGGGTGGCGCCAGCGCAGCAGCGCCTCGGCACCGGTGATGCGGCCCCGGTCGATCTGCGGCTGGTAGTACAGCTCGAACTGGCCCTGTGCCAGCCCGGCCCGTATGTCCAGCTCCATGGCTGCGCGGGCGCTCACCGATGCCTGCATCTTCGGGTCGTAAAAGCGCAAGGTGTCGCGCCCGGCGTCCTTGGCCTGGTAGAGGGCCAGATCGGCCCGCTTGAGCAGCTCTTCGGCGGTCTCGGCCATGCCGCTGAAAATGGTGACGCCCATGCTCAGCGAGCTGTGGTGCGTATCGCCGTCGATCACATAGGGCTCACGCAGCGCGTGCAGGATGCGCTGGCCCACCTCTTCGGCGCGGTCGGCCGCCTGCTCGGGGTTGTCACCCAGGTCTTCCAGCACCACCACGAACTCGTCGCCGCCCTGGCGCGATACCGTGTCGTCCTGGTGCACGCAACCGCGCAGCCGCTCTGCCACCTGACGCAGCAGGTTGTCACCCTGGTCGTGGCCACGGGTTTCGTTCAGGGTCTTGAAGTTGTCCAGATCGAGCAGCAGCAGTGCGCCGCTGCGTTGGTGGCGCTCGCTGGCGGCCAGCGCTTGCTGCAGGCGGTCCATCAGCAGGCGGCGGTTGGGCAGTCGGGTGAGCGGGTCGTAGTAGGCCAGCGAGTTGATCTCGTTCTCGGCCGCCTTGCGCTGGCTCAGGTCCTGCATCGTCACAATGCGCCCGCCCTTGACGAACACCCCCGAGACTTCGATGGGACGTCGCTTGCCGTCGGCGCAGGTCACCTCGAACTCCATCTGGGGAATCACCCCCTCCGCCACACGGGAGTCCTGGTCGGCATGCATCCACAGCGACCGCGCTGCACGGCGCTCCACGTCCTGCGGGAACGCGCGGCGCCACCACTCGGAAGCCGTCGGCACCTCGGCTTCGGTGTACCCGCAGATCTGCACGAAGCGCTGGTTGCGAAAGCTGATGCGGCCGTCGTCATGGATCAGGCACAGGCCAATGGGCAGACGCTTGAGCACGCTGCGCAGGCGGCGCTCGTTGGCGCGCAGGTTGGCCTCCATCAACTTGCGTTCCGTGATGTCCTGCACCACGGCAATGTGGTCATCCGGTGACGCTCCCGGCATCCACATCGGGGACGCTGCCAGTTCCACCCACACCGGGTAGCCCTTCTTGTGCAGGTAGCGTTTTTCGAACTGGCATTCCGGAACCTCCCCCGAGCGCAGCCGCTGCAACTGCTCGATGTTCGCTTCCAGGTCGTCCGGGTGCGTGAGGACGCGGAAGTTCATGCCCTGCAGTTCCTCAGGGCTGTAGCCCAGCATGTCGGCATAGCACTGGTTGACTTTGACCAGATAACCCGCAGCGTCCACCTGGGCCACTCCCACGGTGGTCTGGTTGAACAGGGCCAGAAAGCGCTGTTCGCTTTCATGCCGGGCCCTTTCTGCCTTGCGCAGCCTGGCCAGGGCGGCCGTGCGCTGGCGCACCAGCAGGCCCACCGTGGTGGCCAGCAGCAGTGACACCAGCACACCCGCCAACCCGGCCAGCCAGGGCAGGCGAGCCTCGTAAGGCGACAGGAAACTGTGCGTGGGATAAAACGTCAGGCGCCAGCGCCGGTCATGCACCGAAAGCTGCCGCACGTAGGGCTCGGCCCCGGGCAGTGCTTCCCCCGCAGCGTCAAGGATGGGTCGCACCACGCTGTCGGCCAGACCTCCGTCGCCAGAGCCCACATCGGCAATGGACACCGTGATGCCCTGCAAAAGCCCCTGCCGCTCCAGGCCCTGCACCATGTCGTACACGCGGATGGTGGTGGCGGCGGCACCCAGAAACCGGCGCTCCGGGGTACCACTGGTCGGGTCGAACACCGGCACGCGGATGACGATGCCGGCGCGGTGGGAGTCTTCCTGCAGCAGATCAAACGGTGCCGAAACGACGGTGCGGCCACTGTCGCGGGCGTACTGCATGGCAGCCAGGTTGGCCGGCTGGGCGCTGATGTCGAGGCCCAGCACACTGCGGTTGCTTTCCAGCGGCCAGATGTACTCGGCTACAAAGTATTCGGGCCGCTCGCCTGGGGGGTGGATGGCAAAGTCGGGAAAGCCGTCGGGCGACAGCGATGTGTCGTCGCGCACCCGTTGCTCGTAGCTCTCCTTGTCGGTATCCATCACCCGCCGGGTGAACGACAGACTGCGCACGCCGGGGTACCGCAGGCCCACGTCCATCTCGCTGGCCACCCGTTCAAAGTCCAGGCGCGAGAGCATCGGGTTGGCCGTGAACAGGCTGCGCAGTGCCAGCACCACTTCGGTATTGCCCGAGATGCGTTGGCCCAGCGCTTCCGAGAACGAACGGGCCTCCTGCACAAAGCGGCCCTGCCCCATTTCGCGGACCGAGCCCGCCTGCTGCACCACCAGCCACGCCGTGAGCAGCAGCCCCAGTGCACCCACGGCGGCACCGGCGAGCCAATGCAGCCAGCGGCTGTTGGCCAGCCGCTCGTGCGGGGTGAATGCGGAGTGAGCAGTCAGGGAAAAACCTCGGTGGACGGTGCACAGCCACCGGCCAGCCGCTGAAAACGACCGGCCGCATCGGCAAAGCTGAGCAGCGTACCAGCAATCATCTGTGACGCGATTCAACGTTTCGTAACTTTCGGGTTTTATATAAAAAGCGCGCAGGGTGCAAGCAAAGAAAGCGCCTTCAACTATCAAAAAATGAGCGCCCAGAGCGGCTTCACCGGGGCAGCTTCTGCGCAGCTGGGCCTGCGCTTGCAGCGGGGGCCTTGCGGCGGAGCCCGCTTTCGGGTTCGATCCCCTCGATCCCCTCGAACCACGCACGCATTGGTCAAAAAAGGCATTCGATGCAGCGCGAACGCAACACCACGGTGTCTGCAGGCCGGGCCATTGCGTCCGTACCGTGCCGCGGGCATCACAATGTGGGCGACCTGCCCGGCACGCACATTTCCTGACCCATGCAAGACATTTCCTCGCTGAACGTGGTGGACCTTCTGCTGGACGCCGTGTGCATGGTGCGGGCAGACAGCGAGCTTGTGTTTGCCAGCGCTGCGTTTGAGCGAATTTTTGGCTACCGGCCGTCAGAGGCCCTGGGCAAGCGGATGCTGGACCTGGTGCACCCCGACGATGTGGATGCCACGCGGGAGCAGGCACGGCGCGTGAGCGAAGGCAACCTGCAGCTGCAGTTTGAAAACCGCTACGTGCGCAAGGACGGCAAGATCGTCCACGTCCGATGGACGGCGCGCTGGCTGCCAGAGCACCAGGTGCGGCTGGCCGTGGCGCATGACATCACCGAGCGCAAGCGCACCGAATTCATCCACATGGCGGTGCTCGCCATTTCCGAAGCTGCACATGCAGCCGAGTCTCTCGCAGCGCTGCTGCTGCGCATCCACGAAATCATTGGCGGGCTGATGCCGTCGTCCTACTTTGCGGTGGCGCTGCACGATGCGGCCTCGGGCCAGCTGGCGTTCCCTTATGCGGCAGGTGACGCCGCCTGCGCCGCCGAGCCGTCCCGCGACACGCTGTGTGCAGAAGTCATTGGCAGCGCGCGTGCCGTGCTGCGCAAGGGTGCGTGCGGTGGTACCTGCCCCCCATCGCCGTCCGGGCCTGCCGACGGCCTTGCGCACGACGACGGGAACCACTGCTGGCTGGGTGTGCCACTGGTCACCTCGCGCGGTGCCATGGGTGCGCTGGTCTTGCACAGCCCGGCAGGCACCGCCGGGTACGACGAGCGTGATCTGCAGATGCTGCAGCTGCTCTCCACGCAAGTGGCTGCAGCGGTCGAACGCACGCAGATGCTGGGGCGGCTGGAGCACCTGGCCCGCTACGACCAGCTCACGCACCTGCCCAACCGCCAGCTCTTCATGGACAGGCTGGGCGTGGCGCTGGACCGCGCGCGGGAATCGCGCCATCTGCTCTCGCTGCTTTTCATAGACCTGGACCGGTTCAAGTCGATCAATGACACCCACGGTCATGCCATGGGTGACCTGTTGCTGCAACGCGTGGCCCAGCGACTGCTGGAGTGCGTGCGCAGTACGGACACCCTGGCACGGCTGGGTGGCGACGAATTCGTGGTGCTGCTGGAAAGCGGCCACGTGCGCGAACAGTCCACGGTGGTTGCCCACAAGATACTGACCGCCTTTGGCCAGCCCTTTGACCTGGAGGGCGTCAGCGTCACCGTCCAGCCGAGCATTGGCGTGGCGTTCTTCCCGGACCACGGTACCGACGAGCACCGCCTGCTGGGGCGGGCTGACAGCGCGATGTACCTGTCCAAAAAAGCCGGCGGAAACCGGGTGCAGGTGGCGACGGTTCCGCTCTCGGCGTAGCCCCATTGACACCGCCGCCGCAGCAGCGCCCTGCCCCGGCGACACCGCCTCCCAATCCAGCCGTGCCCTAGGGGCAATGCGCGACCGCGCCCGCCACTGCACAATCGGCCAGCCTGGCGATCCGTCGCCCGTGGCGATTTCCACCGCAACCCCTGCCTGCAAGGCTCCAACCCATGATCTACAACCTGCTGAAGCTGACCCACGTCCTCTCGATCATCGTGTGGATCGGCGGAATGGTGTTTGCCCATTTTTTCCTCAGGCCCGCGGCGCTGCAGCTGCCCCCGCCCGAGCGCCTGCGGCTGATGCAGGACGTCTTGCGCCGCTTTTTCGCCGGGGTGACCGTGGCCATCGGCCTGGTGCTGGTGACCGGCCTGTGGATGATCGGCCGCGTGGCCAAGCAGGCCGTGCAGTCGGGCGGCAGCTTTGCCATGCCCCTGGACTGGACCCTGATGGCGGCGCTCGGCATCTTGATGATGGCGATCTTCGGGCACATCCGTTTCGCGCTGTTCAAGCGCCTGACCCGCGCCGTGGCTGCCTCTGACTGGGCCACAGGCGGACAGGCACTGGCCAGCATCCGCACCTGGGTGGCCGTCAACCTGGCGCTGGGCGTGGCCATCATCGCCATCACGCTGCTGATGTGAAAGCCATGACCCGCTGTCCACCATCACCGCGATGAAGCATCACATCGAGGTGGGCCAGCAACGCATTGAAGAAGAGGAAGAAGGCGGCACCCCGGCCCAGCCGCCGCGGCCGGGCCAGGCGGCAGACATGCGTGCCCGCGTGCCTGTGCGGATACCGCAGAGGGGGCGTTCCGGGTGAGAGCGCACAGGACTCGGCGGCACAATTGAGGGCCATCCCTTGTGGCCGTGTGCCTGCCGGCCCGGCCGCCATCTCCCCCCTGCCCCTGGAGCCGCCCTGCCATGACCCCTGCCCCAGCCATCCGGCTTGACCTGCCCATCCCCACCGGCGAACAGCTCAAGGCGGCCCGCATGGCTGCCGGCCTGAGCCAGGCACAGGCCGCCGAGCTGATGGGCTACCCGCTGCAGACCGGAAGCCGCGGCGGCGTGCAATCGCGCACCTGGCAGGCGCTGGAAAGCAGCAGTGACGAGCGCAACATGCAGGGACCCGCCTTCGCCCTGTTCCTGCTGCTCACCGGCCAACACCCGGATTACTGCCTGGCGCCCAGGGAGGTCCCGCCAGAATCCGCAGACTGAGCAACGGCCGGCAAACGCCGAAGCGGGCACCGTGCAGGTTTTTCATGCCCGATCCGACCTGAAGTGCAAGCATTCATTGCCGGTAGTGCTATGCATTTTGATGATTCCTGCATCGGCACTTCAAACGGCAACAAACCCGCACCACCCTGGCAAGAATCGCCCAATTGGCGCAAAATGCGCCAATCAGGAGAACCCCATGGCCACCACTGCTTTTGCCTCCGTCAAGCTTCCAAGCGCACTGGTCGAACAGGCGCGCCAGGCCGCGCAGCCCATGCGCCGCTCGGTGGCCAGCCAGATCGAGTACTGGGCCACACTGGGCCAGATCGTCGAGCACACCGGCCTGAGCGTGCCCGAGGCGCGCCTGGCCATCGAGCAGTACGAAACCGCCGCTGCCCAGCGCCAGCAGGCCACCGCGCCCACATCGGTGGACGCCCTCACCGCCCGGCTGCTGACCGCCCAGGCCCGCGGCACGCTGGCCCAGCGCGTGCGCAGTGTGGTGCTGGAAAACCAGGCCAAAGCCAGCGCCTGAGATGGCGGCACGCAAGGCCGGTCAGTCCAGGCCACCGCACAACACCCCGCCGACCGACGTTGCGCCCCTGTGGTTTCACCTGCTGGCAGGCCCCAACGGCGCTGGCAAATCCACCCTGTACCGCGCGCTGGTGCGCGAAGGCATCCTGGGCCCGCCGCTGGAATTCGTGAATGCCGACCTCCACGAGGCCAGCCACCTGCAGCACATCGCCGACCCCCAGGCGCGCTCCGAGGCCGCCCGGCAGTGGGCCGATGCCCGCCGTGCCGAGCTGCTGGCCAGCCGCATCCCGTTTGCCAGCGAAACCGTGTTTTCGCACCCGTCCAAGCTGCGACTGATCCAAGACGCACAGCAACTGGGCTTCACGGTGGCCCTGCACATCGTGGCGCTGGATGACCCGGCCCGCCTGCCCGCCCGCGTGGCCCGGCGCGTGCTTGACGGCGGCCACCCTGTGCCGGCTGAACGCATCCTGGCGCGCTACCCGCGCACGCTGCACCACCTGGCCCAGGCCGTGCGCACGGCTGACGTCTCCTATCTGTACGACGGCGAAGACATCGACCGCGGCGGCCCGCAGCTGGTGGCCCTGCGCACACCGGCGGGCACCACGCTGCTGCAAGACCCGCCACCAGCGTGGGCCGCGCGCATGCTGGCAGGGTAGCCGCCTGGCACCGGCGCTCCTGGCGTCATCACCCCCGGTCGGCACGCCTGCCTTGCCAGCCCCATACTGGCCCACCACTTTCAATCCAAGGAACCCATATGAGCCTGCTGATCCGCGATACGTCGCCCAGTGAAAAACGGGGCAATGCCATGGCAGCAGCCCTGACGCGCGAGCAACTGGAGTACGCCATCCAGATCGTCAAAACGGTAGCCCCCCAGAGCGCAGACGATGGCGCACTCATCGGCGCCGTGGTGCAAACCATTGCGATGAACTACGCCGCCGTGCCGCAGCCCAACCGATAGGACCGTGTGGCCGTCCGGGGTGCCAGCGGCGCACATCCTGGTGGCTTCAGGCCATTTCTGGCCATTTCAGGCCGCTAGCCCAGGTATTCATTGCCTTGGTAGCTATATTATCTGTAGCGTTGCATCCAGACGGCCATGGGAAGCGCAATGGCCAGAGAACGCGCTGCATCCCACAGAGGCTGTCGGAAACAGCCGACCGCGGAGCGGGCGGGCCGCCTGCCGGGACATGGCGTGTCGGCACGAACAATGCAGACACCGCAACACAACAAGGAACGAGCCATGTCGCTCTCGCTGATTCTCCTGATCGTATTGATCCTCATCCTGATCGGCGCACTGCCAACCTGGGGCCACAGCCGGTCGTGGGGCTACGGGCCCAGCGGCGGTATCGGGCTGGTGGTGCTCGTCCTGGTCGTGCTGCTGCTGATGGGCAGGATATAGGGCGCCACTGCCGCCAACCCAGGCGCTGGTCGCGCCCGCTGACCGGGTTTCCCGGTCGCACTGAAAAAGGTCCTTTCGAGGGCCTTTTTCTTTGCCGGAAAGGATCACCACTTTCGTCACGGGCCCATTGCACACGCCCGATTTGTCAAACCCCCATAGGGCCAAAAATATCATCTTTACCAAATATATGGTAGTCCAAACGCATCGTATTCGTTATTATTGACAATACATTCCGCAAAAACGGTGAAAAACCGCGTCACATGACACCTACCCCACAGCCTTTCAGCGATCTGCGCCAGTTCCAGATTCGCATGATGAGCGGATTTCTTCTGTCTACTGTGGCGATCGGGTGGATTCTGTTTGTCGCCGGGCTTGCCGGGTTGATCCCCACCCCGCCCTCCTGGAACGCCACCCTGCTGCTGGGCAACGCCGTGCTGACCACGCTGTGGTGGGCCCTTCGCCGGTTTCCTGCCAGCTACGTACCCATCGCAAGCTTTCAGATGGTCAGCGCGCTCATCCTGTGCACCTATGCGCTGTGGCAGCCCTTGGGGCACGAGCTGCGGGTCATCTGGTACACGGTGGGCGTGGGTACGGCTTATCTGCTGCTCGGCCGCGCGGCCGGCGTGGCGTGGACGGCGTCCGCGCTTGCGATGGTGGTGCTGAGCAACCATACCCAGCCCACGCCCTATTCAAGCCACGCACTCATCGTGTTCAGCCTGGCGGTTTTGCTCAGCAGTGCCGGTTTCTACCTCATGGTGGAGCATGGCTACCAGCTGTATCGCCGCCTTTCGGACCGGGAGCAGATGTTCACGCTGCTGACTGAAAACGCGAAGGAGGTGATCTGGCGCGTCAACCCCGACATGACCGTGGCCTACGTCAGCCCGGCCGACGAGCGTGCGCGCGGGTATGCGGCAGCCGAGGTCGTGGGCCGGCCCATCTTCGAGGCGCTCGGCACCGACGGCGCAGCGATTCTCCGCGAGGCCATCCGCACACAGGATCCACTGGTCACGCTGCCACTGCGCTGCAGGAACGGCGAGGTGCGCTGGTTCGAGATGTCGGCCCGCCTCTATCGCGATGCCCTGGGCCAACAGGCGGGGTATCTCAGCATCGGCCGTGATGTGACGCGGCGCCTGGAGCTGGAAAAATCCCTGGAAGCTGAGCGCAACCTGCTGGAAGCGCGGGTGAAAGAGCGCACCGCCGCCCTGTCGGTGGCCAAGGAAGCGGCCGAGGCCGCCCTGCGCGCCAAGAGCATCTTCCTGTCCAATATCGGCCACGAGCTGCGCACGCCCATGACGCTGATCCTGGGCACCACGGAACTGGTACACAGCCGCCTGCGCGAAGAGCGCCTCAAACCCATGCTGCAGGGGGTGATGGATGCATCCCGAAACCTCATGCGCCTGCTCAACGAACTGATCGACTTGGCAGTGCTGGAATCGCGCCAAGTGAAATTCAACTTCTCGCCCTTTTCGATGCCCGAACTGGCCGCCAGCGCCGTGGCCCTGGTCGATCCGCTGGCACGCAAAAAAGGCCTCGGCGTGTCGCTGGTGACCGGCGCGGATACGGTTGATGCGCTCCATGTGGGCGACCCCGAGCGCATCCAGCAAGTGCTGGTAAACCTGCTGGACAACGCGGTCAAGTTCAGCCACGCCGGCAATGTCCGGCTCCATGCCGAGGTTTCACAAGGCCCGGCTTCGGGCGAAGATCCGACCCCGGTGTGGATCCTGCGGGTGGAGGACCAGGGCATCGGCATTGCACCCGCCGACCAGCAGCGCATCTTCACGCTGTTCGAGCAGGTCGACGGTTCTGCAACGCGGGCTTTCGAAGGTGCGGGCCTGGGCCTCGCGCTGTGCAAGCGGCTGGTCGAAGGCATGGGCGGCAGTTTGGGCGTGGAGAGCGAGCCGGGCCAGGGCAGCTGCTTCTGGGTGAAGCTGCCGCTGGCCAGGGCCGGCTGAAACCGCCGCGCGCTTCTCTTTACCGCACCGTGCCCGGCAACAGCAGCCCGTGCTGCGCCGCCACCGCTTCGCGCAGAAAAGCCCAGGTCACCTGCATGCGCGCAAAGTGCTTGGCTTCCGATGGCATGCTCATCCAGAAGGTGCGGGTGAACCGCCCCTCCTGCGGCAGCACGCGCGCCAGCACCGGGTCGCGGTCGGCCAGAAACGCGGGCAGCACCGCCAACCCGGCACCCGCCCGCACGGCCTCGTACTGCGCGGTGATGCTGGTGCTGCGAAACGCAAAGCGCTCGGGCCGGTGCAGGGCATCGAGGAACTGCAGCTCCTTGGTGAACAGCAGGTCGTCCACATAGCTCACGAAATCGTGGTGGCGCAGATCCTCGGGCGTGGCCACCAGCGGCTTGCGTGCCAGGTATTCGCGCTGGCCGTACAGGTAGAGCGCGTAGTCCGACAGCTTGCTCACGATGACCGAGCCGCGCGTGGGCCGCTCCAGCGAGATCACGATGTCGGCCTCGCGCCGCGACAAGTTGACCATGCGCGGCAGGGCCAGCAGGTCCACCGACAGGTGCGGATGCCGGCGCGTGAGCTGTGCCAGCTGCGGCGCCAGGATCAGCGTGCCAAAGCCCTCGGTGGCACCCACCCGCACCAGGCCAGACGGCCCCTCGTGCGCGGCGGGTGCGGTGCGCTCTGCCCCCAGCACGGCGGTTTCCATCGCCTCCACCGCAGGCAACAGCTGTCTGCCCGCTTCGGTCAGCCGGTGGCCGCCCGCATCGCGCGCAAACAGGGCAGCGCCCATCTGCTTTTCCAGCGCCTGGATGCGGCGCGACACGGTGGTGTGCTCCACCGCCAGCCGCCGCGCGGCAGCAGCCAGCGTGCCCGTGCGCGACAGCTCCAGAAAGTACCGCAGGTTGTCCCAGTCCATCGTTGGTCCTTGTGCATCCTCATCCAGCCCACCCTTGTGCATATTTGCAGATCAAAGGTGCGAATATGGCTATTGTCCTGCGAATTTCGCACAGCTACCATCCGGGCGTTGGCTGTGTCACCACGCGGCCCATCACGACCCCCTTTGAGGAGACAACCCGATGAATGCACCCACTTCCACCGCCGTGCTGGCGCCCACCGTCAAGCTGCTGATTGGCGGCAAGTTTGTCGAGTCCAAGACCACCCAGTGGCGCGACGTGGTGAATCCCGCCACGCAAGAAGTGCTGGCTCGCGTGCCCTTTGCCACGCCTGAAGAAATCAACGCCGCCGTGGCTTCGGGCAAGGAAGCCTTCAAGACCTGGAAGAAGACGCCCATCGGCACCCGTGCGCGTATCTTCCTGAAGCTGCAGCAGCTGATCCGCGAAAACATGGGCGAGCTGGCCGCGCTGCTGACCGCCGAGCAAGGCAAGACCCTGCCGGATGCCGAAGGCGACGTCTTCCGCGGCCTGGAAGTGGTGGAGCACGCTGCCGGCATCGGCAACCTGCAACTGGGCGAGCTGGCCAACAACGTGGCCAACGGCGTCGATACGTACACCGTGATGCAACCCCTGGGTGTGTGCGCCGGCATCACCCCCTTCAACTTCCCGGCCATGATCCCGCTGTGGATGTTCCCCATGGCCATTGCCACGGGCAACACCTTTGTGCTCAAGCCCTCCGAGCAAGACCCGATGGTGACGATGCGGCTGTGCGAGCTGGCGCTCGAAGCCGGCATTCCGCCCGGCGTGCTGAACGTGGTGCATGGCGGTGAAGACGCCGTGAACGCGATTTGCGACCACCCCGATATCAAGGCCATCAGCTTCGTGGGCTCCACCAAGGTGGGCACCCATGTGTACAACCGCGCCAGCCTCAACGGCAAGCGCGTGCAGTGCATGATGGGCGCCAAGAACCACGCCATCGTGGTGCCCGATGCGAACAAGGACCAGACCGCCTTTGGCGCGGCAGGCCAGCGCTGCATGGCGCTGTCGGTGGTCATCCTGGTGGGCGAATCGCAAAAGTGGATTCCCGACCTGGTGGCCAAGGCCCAGACGCTCAAGGTGAGCGGTGGCACCGAAAAGGGCACCGACGTGGGCCCCGTGATCTCGTGCGCCGCCCGCGACCGCGTGGTGAGCCTCATCGAGCGCGGCATTGCCGACGGCGCCACCCTGGAGCTCGATGGCCGCAACCCCAGCGTGCCCGGCTACGAAAAGGGCAACTTCGTGGGCCCCACGATCTTCAGCGGCGTGAAGCCCGGCATGTCGATCTACGACCAGGAAATCTTTGGCCCCGTGCTGTGCCTGGCTGCGGCCGACACGCTGGACGATGCCATCGAGTTCATCAACGCCAACCCCAACGGCAACGGCACCGCCATCTTCACGCAAAGCGGCGCAGCGGCCCGCAAGTTCCAGGAAGAGATCGACGTGGGCCAGGTCGGCATCAACGTGCCAATCCCTGTGCCCGTTCCGATCTTCTCGTTCACCGGCTCGCGCGCTTCCAAGCTGGGCGACCTGGGCCCCTACGGCAAGCAGGTGGTGATGTTCTACACGCAGACCAAGACCGTGACGGCTCGCTGGTTTGATGACAGCACCAGCAGCCAGGGCGTGAACACCACCATCAGCCTGAAGTAAAGCGAACGGGGCGCTGTGCTGTGCCGTGTGCATTGCGCAGCGCCCTGGCTTCGACAGGCTCAGGGCGAACGGGTGGCGGTAGATCACAGCTTTTTGCGCCGGGCCTGGCCTGGTATGGCCGGAGCAGGTGGGCTGGGCTGGCAGGTTACTGCTTCTCCCCTGCCCGTTCAGCCTGAGCCTGTCGAACGCTGCCCCCACCAGCCGCTGCGCGGCCGAAGGCCACCCAGGCATCCCATCGGCGGTGTTACAACAAGGCCATGCCCATCCCCCACACACGCAACAGAACCATCGCCCGCAGCTCGGCGGCGGTACTGCTGGGCGCAGGCCTGCTCATGAGCCCGGGCGCCCACGCACAAGCGGGTGCTGGCTGCAAACCCCAGGGCACGGTGGCCGAGGTGAACGCCTGCGCGGTGCAGGAGTTCCAGGCGGCAGACACCACCCAGCAGATCCTGTACGAAGACGTGATGCGCGCCCTGTCGGCCCACGAACGCCCGCAGCTGCGCCAGGAGCATTCGGCCTGGCTGCGCGAACGCACGGCCCACTGCAAGCGCGAGACACAGGCAGCAGAGACCCAGCCCGAAGGCCCACGGCTTTACCACCAGTGTCTGACCCGCAAGACGCAGGAGCGCCGCCGCGGCCTGATGCGCTGGCTGAGCGCCGACAGCCCGGCCAAGCCCTGACGGCCGCCCCAAGACTTGCCCCGCGCCACACCAAAAACCCAAGAGACACCACCATGGACTTTGAACTGACCGAAGAACAGCGCGCCTTTGCCCAGTCCGCCCGCGACTTCGCCCAGGCCGAGCTGGCGCCGCACGCCGCCCATTGGGATGAAGAAGCCATCTTCCCGCGCGAGGCGATTGCCAAGGCCGGCGAGCTGGGCTTTTGCGGCCTGTATGCGCCCGAAGCAGCCGGCGGCCTCGCCCTGCCCCGGCTGGATGCCACCCTGGTGTTCGAGGAAATGGCCGCGGCCGACCCCAGCACCACGGCCTTCATCACCATCCACAACATGGCGACCTGGATGCTGGGCACCTGGGCCACGCCCGCCGTGCGCGACCACTGGGGCCCGCTGCTGTGCAGCGGCGACAAGCTGGCCAGCTACTGCCTGACCGAACCCGGTGCGGGCTCGGACGCCGCATCGCTCAAGACCCGCGCCGAGCTGGTGGGGCATGAATACGTCATCAACGGCAGCAAGGCGTTCATCAGTGGTGCGGGCAGCACCGATGTACTGATCCTCATGGCCCGCACGGGGGATGTACAGTCGGGCGCCGCCGGTATCAGCGCCTTTGTGGTGCCGGCCGATGCACCGGGCATCACCTACGGCAAAAAGGAAAAGAAGATGGGCTGGAACAGCCAGCCCACGCGCACGATCAGCTTTGACAACGTGCGCATCCCCGCCGACCACCTGCTGGGCCGCGAGGGCGAGGGCTTCAAGATCGCCATGAAGGGCCTGGATGGCGGGCGCATCAACATCGCGACCTGCTCGGTGGGTGCGGCGCAAGGCGCCCTGGCGCAGGCGCAGCAGTACATGCAGGACCGCAAGCAGTTTGGCAAACCGATTGCCAGCTTTCAGGCGCTGCAGTTCAAGCTGGCCGACATGGCCACCGAGCTGGTGGCCGCCCGCCAGATGGTGCGCCTGGCCGCCAGCAAGCTCGACGCGGGTGCGCGCGACGCATCCACCTACTGCGCCATGGCCAAGCGGTTTGCCACCGACGCCGGGTTTACCGTGTGCAACGAGGCGCTGCAGATGCACGGCGGCTACGGCTACATCCGCGAATACCCGCTGGAGCGCCTGCTGCGCGACGCGCGCGTGCACCAGATCCTGGAAGGCACGAACGAAATCATGCGGGTCATCATTGCCCGGCGCATGCTGGAAGGCGATGCGCCGGAGTCCATTCGCTGACTGTCGCACGCCGCGCTCAATTGCTCCTTAATTGATAGCTATAGCAGCATATAAAACAAGCGCTACCGGTACTTTTGACGCCAAATCATGCCCGCCCGCCCCCTCAGCGACGAAACCCTGCACCTGATCGACGCCGTGCGCGCCGCCCTGGCGCACCGGGCCGATGTGGACGAGCGCACGATGTTTGGTTGCTGGTGCTTTTTTGTGGACGGCAAGCTGTGCATCGGCGTCAAGCGTGACGAGCTGCTGGTGCGCCTGCCGCCCGCGCGCCACGCCGAGTGTCAGGAGATGCAGAACACCCGCGAGCTTTCGCCCGGCGGCGGCATGCAGGGCTACTTCTGGGTGGAGCCCAACGGCTACGCGACGCGCGCGCAGTGGAACCACTGGCTGAGCGAAGCGCTGGCCTACAACCCGTTGGCCAAGGCATCGCCGCGGCGCAGGAAGCCCGTCCGCCCGCAAGGCAGCATGGCACCACCTGCGAAATCCGGGCCCGTGACATCCAGACATGCACCAGGCGCTGCCGGCACACCGCCGCGACAACGCCACAGCATCTTTGAGGACGATTCCTGACGGATTTCAAGCCTTTTTGGCCTGAAGTCCAGGATATACATTCCCCTTTAGCTACAACTTTAATAGCAGCTCATTTACCTCGTTTGACTTCCATTCCCACAGGAGACACACCATGAAAATCGCATTCATCGGCCTTGGCAACATGGGCGGCCCCATGGCCCACAACCTGCACAAGGCAGGCCACGAAGTCCGCGCGTTTGACCTTTCGCAGCCCGCCCGCGACAAGCTGGCCGCAGACGGCGTACCCATTGCCACCGACGCGAAGGCAGCCGCGGCAGGCGCCGAAGTCGTCATCAGCATGCTGCCCGCCAGCCAGCATGTCGAAGGCCTGTTCCTCGGCGCGGGCGACCTGCTGGCCCAGCTGCCCGCGGGCACGCTGGTGATCGACTGTTCCACCATCGCCGCCTCCACCTCCCGCAAAGTGGCCGACGCTGCCAAGGCCAAGGGCGTGGCCTTCATCGACGCGCCCGTCTCCGGCGGCACCGGCGGCGCCATTGCAGGCACACTCACCTTCATGGTGGGAGGCGACGCCGCCGACCTGGAACGCGCCCGCCCCGTGCTCGAGAAAATGGGCGCCAACATCTTCCACGCAGGCAGCGTGGGCGCAGGCCAGACGGCCAAGATCTGCAACAACATGCTGCTGGGCATTTTGATGGCGGGCACCAGCGAAGCCATTGCCCTGGGCGTGGCCAATGGCCTGGACCCCAAGGTGCTGAGCGAAATCATGCGCCGCAGCTCGGGCGGCAACTGGGCGCTGGAGAAGTACAACCCCTTCCCCGGCGTGATGGAAACCGCACCCGCCAGCAAGGGCTACGCGGGCGGCTTTGGTACGGACCTGATGCTCAAGGACCTGGGTCTGGCCCAGGAGAACGCGATGGCGGTGAAGGCGGCCACGCCGCTGGGGGGCATGGCGCGCAATCTGTATGCGGCGCACAGCCTAGCGGGGCATGGGGGGCTGGATTTTTCCAGCATCATCAAGATGGTGCAGAAGGGCTGATTCAGCATCCCTTCATTGCAAAAAACGCCAGCGACTGCTGGCGTTTTTTATTGGGCTGGAATCAAGAAAGAAGCAACACAAACAACACACGGCGACACCTGGATGTCGATGTGTGTCTGGGACAAGGATTGAGGTGTCGAGAACGGTTTCAAGCTGCGCAGCACGTGTGGATTCGCCCCCACATCTCTCACAGGCCATGCGACACCGAGCTAATCGAGGGTCTTAAAGTCATTTTTCTCAATAAAGGTTTGGCGCGGCAGCAAAGCAAAAATCAGCTTGAGAAATTCAAACATCGTAGCGCCCAATGGTTGGGCGCATTGCTGCAACGTCTTGGTTTTTCAGATATTTTGACTCCAAAAACAGATCGTACAAAAACTTACCCAGACCAACATAAAAATAACAAACCAGAATAATTATAAAGAAAGTGCCATACATACTACCAAAGTTGTAGTTGAAATACCTTTCATATAAATTCACATATTTTAATAAATTAATACCAAGATAAAAAACTATCAAAAAAACAAAAGGACTAAAAATGTACAGCCAAATGATTTTTCTCGTAGATTTGATTACTTCAGTCAGCAACACCA
Source organism: Burkholderiales bacterium Ga0074133 (assembly GCA_001464865.1). Lineage (GTDB taxonomy): Bacteria > Pseudomonadota > Gammaproteobacteria > Burkholderiales > Burkholderiaceae_C > Acidovorax. The sequence goes on along the minus strand of LNEG01000029.1, from coordinate 7,235 downwards.
CAACAATACAGAACGGAAGATAAAAAATCCAGCCCTCTTTGATTAAAAACCCAAGAACAAATGGCACGAATGACAGAGCTGGCAACAGGCCCAAGGGAAGCGAAAGAACAGGAGCCACCACAGGCAAAAGCAACAAAAACTGTAAGAACCGTTTTCTGGTCATCGTGAACATCTAGATTCCTTGCACTCTAACGTTGAACCTAACGGGCGCCTATGCGCAACAAAGGGAACCAAAATGTGCAGTATTTTGGCTTCCCGTTGATGGACTTGTCAGGCGAATTGCTCATTACCGACATGCGTCTAGCTCGGCATTCAAACCACATGCCTCGCAGGCTTTTCTCCTGAAAAAAAGCAGACGTTCCCTCTGCGTACCGAAATGAAAATTCCTTCTGAGTTGCTTGGATACTAGCGCGAAGAAAGCGTGAGTATTTCGCCATCTTCCTTTGCTAAGCCCCCCTCCTAAAGGCCACCCGCAATATGGGGCAACACATTCCCCGTTGCCGCCTCCTCCACCTTCGGGACATAAACCCGGCAAGAGATACGCGTTTCATGTGGCACGGCGAAACCCCTTGGCAGGCCATCGAAGAATCCACATACCTCTTAGACACTGCGCTCAACAAAGATGGGGAAATTAGCATTTGCCGAGCGCAATTCATCCCGCAAAATCTGCGGGATATTCTGGACATTGACCACTCCTGAACGTGGCCGTAGCATGGGCTTGCTGTCGTCGAACTATCGCAAAGCACAGGTACAGGAACTACAGAACACCGGCGGGCCTCAAGTTGCCAAACTATAGCTACCGAATGCGCTACACCTCGGCGTCGGCGCTTGTTTGCGACGGCGGTGCACATCAATGCGCCGCCTGCTGTTGAGTATGATTCGCATCTCTTCATGCTGCGCCGCACCATCCCCGCCTTGCCTTTCCACGTCGTGCTCTGGGTGGCGGCGTTGTTCAACGCCCTGGCAGGAGCACCCTCGCATGAGGCGCGGCACATTCAGGATTCGGTGGCAAGCGCCCAGGCACCGGCAACCGCTGGCAACTTGCACACGCGGGCATCCACCCCGATGGCCCAGGACGAGCACAGCGAAGAGGCGCACACCACCTGCGCCTGGTGCCTGACCCACGCGCTGGAGGCGGGCCTGGCGCACATACCGGCTCGACCGCCGCAGGTCCCCGCAGCACCCAGCCACATCGCGGCGCACGGCGCAGACCCCTTACCGGCTCAGCACGTGCGCTGGCCGTTTGCGGTGCGCGATCCTCCCCCCGCCGGGCAGGCCTGACAGGCTTCAGGCCCCAGCCAGCCAGGCGCCTGCAAGCGCCATCTGATTGCTCTTTCGGCCCCGCATTCACACCACCGAGGGTGGAGGTGGGGACGCCGACTTGCGCGGACGCTGTCCCACCGGGCGCGGTCTGTTCGTCGCAAGCGATGCCCGCTGCTGGGCGCCCCCGCGCGATCGCATTTTTTGAATGTTTGCCTCACCGCCGCCCCTACCGAAAATGTCCTGGAATCCACACAGCTTCAGGCCCGCGCCCCCAGTGCCGGGCTGCACGCGCCGGGCTGCGCTGCAAACGGCCGGCGCCTGCCTGGCCGCAGGCGCAGCCCCCTGGGCGCTGGCCCAGGGCGGCGCTTCGCCGCCGCCCACCACTTTGCAAATCGTGGGCCCGTGGGAGTTCACCAGCCTTTCGCCCGCCAGCAGCGGCTACATGCTGCTGAACCTGCAGGTGTGCGAAACGCTGCTGGGTGCGGACGAAACGGGCCGCCCGCAGCCCGCGCTGGCCGAGCGCTGGCAGGTGTCTGCCGATGGGCTGGCATGGCACTTCACGCTGCGGTCCGGTGCGCGGTTTCATGATGGCAGCCGCGCAACGGCAGCCGTGGTGGTGCAAAGCCTGCAGCGCGCCCAAAAGGCCCCAGCCCTGCTCAGCAACGCGCCCATCACCGCCATCATGGCAGAGGGTGATGGCGCGGTGCTGATCCGCCTGAGCCAGCCGCACAACGCGCTGGCGGCACAACTGGCCCACTACAGCACGCTGGTGCTGGCGCCCGAAAGCTACGGCGCAGACGGCAAGGTGCAGCGCATCATTGGCACCGGCCCCTACCGCATTCGCAAGCTGGTGCCGCCGCAGCAGGTAGAGACCGAGGCGTTTGAGGGCCATGACCGCCCCGCCTCCACACCCGCCCCAGCCATACGCAACGTGGCCTACCTGGCAGCCAGCCGCGCCGAGACCCGCGCGCTGATGGTGGAAGGAGGCCAGGCCCATCTGGCCTATGGACTGGACCCGGCCAGCCTGCGGCGGCTCAAGCGCCACGCCAAAGTTGGCATTGCGTCGGTCACTCTGCCGCGCACGGTGATCGTCAAGCCCAATACCACGCTCCCCGGCCTGCGAGATGTGCGGGTGCGCCGTGCGCTGAGCCTGGCCATTGACCGCGCAGGCATCGCCCAGGCCCTGATGGGCGACGAAACCCTGGCCGCCACGCAGTTGCTGCCCCCTGCCCTGGCCGACTGGCACAACCCCGCCCTGCCCCCGCTGCGCCACGACCCCGAAGCCGCCCAGCGCCTGCTGCGTGAAGCGGGCTGGCAGCGCCACTGCGACGGTCTGCGTGGGCCGGATGGCCAGCCGCTTGCGCTGGCCATCCGCACGTTTCTGGACCGGCCCGAGCTGCCGCTGATCGCCACGGCATTGCAAGAGCAATGGCGGCTGGCGGGCATTGCCATCAAGGTGCACATTGGCAATTCCGGCGACATCCCCATGGGCCACCGCGATGGCACCCTGCAGCTGGCCCTGGCCGCGCGGAATTACGCCAACGTGCCCGACCCGGCAGGCACGTTGGCGGGCGATTTTTCTGCCAAGGGCGGTGACTGGGGGGCCATGGGCTGGCACAGCGACGCCGTGGTGCAGGCGCTGGCCGAGCTGATGCGCAGCACGCCCGATGCGCGCCGCGCCCAGGCGCTGCGCGCCACCGTCACGCAAACGCTGCAGGACGAGCTCCCCGTCATCCCCATCGCCTGGTACCGCCAGCAAGTGGCCGTGAACCGGCGCCTGCAAGGCGTGTCGCTGGACCCGCTGGAACGCAGCTACCGGCTGACCGACATGCACTGGAGCAACGCATGAACCTTCTCCTTCGCAACCCCTGGCTGCACATGCTGGGGCGGCGTGGCCTGCAAGTGGTGGCACTGGCGCTCATCATCGGCACGCTGTGCTTTTTCATGGTGCGCGCGCTGCCGGGCGACCTGGCCATGCGTGTGGCGGCCAGCCGCTATGGGCTCGATCTGGTGAGCGGCGCGGCAGCCGATGCGGTGCGAGCCGAAATGGGCCTGAACCAGAGCGCCTGGCAAGGCCTGCTGGGCTGGTGGCGCGACATGGCCACGCTCAACCTGGGGCAGTCGCTGGTCACCCAGCGACCTGTGTGGGTCGAGGTGGCCCACCACCTGGGAGCCACGCTGCGCCTGTCGGCCGCTGCGCTGGCCGTGGCGTTGGCCGTGGGCGTGCCCCTGGGCCTGTGGGCGGGCCTGCGCCCTGGCCGCTGGGCCGACCGCGCCAGCTGGTTGCTGGCGGTGGTGCTGCGTGGGACGCCGCCGTTTTTGCTGTCGGTGCTGCTGATGCTGCTGGTGGCCGTGCACTGGGGCTTTTTGCCCGTGGCGGGCGACGATGACAGCGCCAGCCTGGTACTGCCCGCGCTGGCGCTGGGACTGGGCCTGGGAGCCGGGCTGGCGCGTGTCACACGCAGCGCGATGCAGGAGGTAGCGCGGTCGCCGGCCTTTGAGTTCGCCCGCACCAAAGGACTGAGCGACATGCAAGCGTTGATCCGCCACGGCCTGCGTGCCACTGCCGTGCCGGTGGTGGCCTATCTGGGCGTGCAAACGCTGTTTCTGGTGGAAGGTGCGCTGGTGGTGGAGACGCTGTTTGCCTGGCCCGGCATTGGCCATGCCCTGGTGCACGCCATCTTCGGGCGCGACATCCCCGTGGTGCAAGGCGCGGCACTGGCGATGGCGCTGCTGTTTGTGGTGTTTAACCTGCTGCTGGACGCCGCCTGCATGGCACTGGACCCCCGCCAACAAAGAGGAGTGTCTGCATGAACGCGCACGACACGATGGATTCGACGGCGACAGGCATGTCAGGAGCGCCGACGCCGACGCGAGGTACCTCGCCGGGCGCAGCGAGACCGGGGGCTTCGTGGCAGCAACGTACGGGCCTGGTGCTGATCGGCGCGCTGGCACTGTGGGCGCTGCTCGGCCCCTGGCTGGCAGGCACGAGTCCCATCGAGCAAAACCTGCGCAACCAGCTGGCTGCGCCCGGTGCAGCGCACTGGCTGGGCACCGATGTACTGGGCCGCTCGTGGCTGGCAAGGCTGGCACATGCCACACAGCTTTCGCTGGGCATGGCACTGCTGGCGGCCTTGAGCGCTGCCGTGCCTGGCACCCTGCTGGGCATTCTGGCTGCGTGGCGCGGTGGACACACCGAGCGGGGACTGGTCATGCTTGCTGATGCGGTGCTGGCCATTCCCGGCCTGCTGCTGGTATTGCTGATTGCAGCGCTGGCACCGGGCCAGCTGTGGGTGCTGTACGGGGGCATGGCCGCTGCGCTGTGGGTGGAGTACTTCCGCGTGTGCCGTGCCATGGCGCGGCCCGTGCTGGCGGGCGATGCGGTGCAGGCATCGCGCCTGCTGGGTTTTGGCCGCGCCTATGTGCTGCGCCGCCACCTGCTGCCCGCGCTGGCGCCCACGCTGGGCACGCTGCTGGCATTCACCACCGCACAAGCCGTGCTGGCGCTGGCGGCCCTGGGCTTTGTGGGTGTGGGGGCGCAGGCCCCTACCGCCGAGCTGGGGCTGATGATCACCGAGGCCATGCCGTACTACGAAGAAGCCCCGTGGCTCATTGCCGCCCCCACCATCGTGCTGCTGTGGCTGGTGGCCGCCTTGATGCTCGTCCAGCCCGCACGGGAGGCCGCATGACCCATGCAACCCACGCCGCCACGGCCCTGCTGGTGGTGGACAACCTGGCCATCCATGTGGGAGGGCGCGCGCTGCTGCAGGGCATTTCTTTCAGGCTGCATGCGGGCGAGGCACTGAGCCTGGTGGGCGAAAGCGGCGCGGGCAAGTCGCTGCTGGCCCAGGCCATCATGGGCAACCTGCCGCCCGCGCTGCGGGCGTCGGGCGCCGTCACCATCGATGGCGTGACCACCCGAGCCGAAGACGCCGGCGCCCGCCGAACCCTGTGGGGCCGCAGGCTCGCCCTCCTGCCGCAGGAGCCGTCTGTCGCCCTCAACCCGCTGCGGCGCGTGGCCCCTCAACTGGCCGAGGTCCATGCGCTGCTGCACGCGCGGCCGCCCGCCAACGCGGCAGAGCTGGCGCAGCAAGAGCTGGCCCTGGCCGGGCTGGGCGAGGCCACGGCGCATTACCCCTGGCAACTGTCGGGTGGCATGGCCCAGCGGGCGGTGGCCGCCATCACGCTGGCGGGCGGCGCCCCGGTGCTGATGGCGGACGAGCCCACCAAGGGCCTGGACAACCACTGGCGCGACCACACGGTGGCGCTGTTCCGTGGCGTGCTGCAGGCGGGCGGCTGCCTGCTGGCCATTACGCACGACATCGCCCTGGCGCAGGCGCTGGGCGGTCAGGTCATCGTGCTGCGGCATGGGCAGGCGGTGGAGCAAGGCCGCATCGACGAGGTGGCAGCGCAGCCCGCGCACCCCTTCACCCGGATGTTGATGGATGCAGACCCGGCCCGCTGGCTGCCGCTTGCTGCGCCGCGGGCGGGCGAGGGCGTGGTGCAGGCGCAGGGCATCTCCAAAGCCTATGGCAGGCAGCAGCTGTTTGCGCCCGAGCGTCTGGCTGTGCAGGGCCCCAGTGGCACGGGAAAGAGCACGCTGGGCAATGTGCTGCTGGGGCTGGTGCGGCCCGACACCGGCAGCGTGGCACGCAATGCGCGCCTTCGTCCACACGCGTTCCAGAAGCTCTACCAGGACCCGGTGGCTTCATTTGCCCCCCATATCAAGCTTGGCGAAGGGCTACGCGACACCGCAAGGCTGCACCGCTGCGACTGGAAGGATGTCCAGCATCGGTTGGGGCAACTCCGGGTGCCTGAGGATCTTCTGACACGAATGCCACACCAGGTTTCTGGAGGCGAGCTGCAGCGCATTGCGCTGGCACGCGTGCTCATGGCGCAGCCGGCCTTGCTTTTTGCGGATGAGCCGACATCCCGACTGGACCCGATCACCCAGCAGGAAACCATGCAGGTACTGGTGCAGGCTGTCGATCAAAACGGCGCGGCGCTGATGCTCGTGACGCACGACCGGAACCTTGCAGCCGCTGTGGGGACACGGACGTTGACACTGGGCCCGATGCCAGCGAGTGCCCCTGGTTGATGATGGTGGCCACGGGGGCCTGGCAGTGCCCGATCGCGTCCATGTTTTTCACGAACGGCTGGTCGATCCTCAACCAACGATCCTCAACCCATCGACCCGCAGGGTTGCCAGATGGCTCAACACGCCATGGCCGGAGCGCAGCACGGTGTGGTACCTGGGCACCGCGCGCCGCTCACCCGAGCGGTTGAGGATGTCTTTGTCGTGCTGCCATGCCGTCGGAGGGCCTTGCACCCGGTCTGCAAGCACATTGCGCACGGGGACATGGTCACCCGGCAGGGCCCGCGCGAACCAGCAGCTGTGCCAGGAGGGCCGCGGTGGGCCCCCATGCAGGCGACCCTACATGTTCTCGATCATCACCTGGCCGAAGCCCGAGCAGCTCACCTGCGTTGCCCCTTCCATCAGGCGCGCAAAGTCGTAGGTCACCTTCTTGGAAGCGATCGACTTCTCAAGCGACCGGATGATCAGGTCGGCAGCTTCCGTCCAGCCCATGTGGCGCAGCATCATCTCGGCCGAAAGAATCTCTGAGCCGGGGTTGACGTAGTCCTTGCCCGCATATTTGGGTGCGGTGCCGTGTGTGGCCTCAAAGCACGCCACCGAATCGGACATGTTGGCGCCAGGTGCAATCCCGATGCCGCCAACCTGTGCAGCCAGGGCGTCCGAGATGTAGTCGCCATTGAGATTGAGCGTGGCGACCACCGAATACTCGGCCGGGCGCAGCAGGATCTGCTGCAGGAACGCGTCGGCGATGCTGTCCTTGATGGTGATTTCCTTGCCGTTTTTCGGGTTCTTCAGGCGACACCATGGGCCGCCGTCGATCAGCTCCGCACCAAACTCCTTTTGCGCCAGGGCGTAGGCCCAGTCGCGGAAGCCACCC
>LNEG01000028.1 GCA_001464865.1 Burkholderiales bacterium Ga0074133 | reverse complement strand
ACCCGTTCATCGGCCAGAGCGGGACTGGATTTCCGCGCCAAGGCCACCAGCGGCAGCGCCCGTTGCACCGCCAACCGGGCGCGCTCAAGCAGCGCCTCATCCCACAGGCCTGGGTCCGCAAAATCCTTGTCAGTCGCGTAGACACCCAGCGGCAAAGTACACGCCTGGAAAAAGCTGAACAAAGGCCTGAGCTGGTGGTCGATCACCAGGGCATGCCGCTCGCTGCCGCCTGTGGCAGCCAACAGCACAGGCGTGTCGATCAATGCGTCCTGATGGATGAAGTCGAAGAAGTGCTTGAACATCCCCGTGTAAGCGCCGCGATACACCGGGGACACCACAACGAGCACATCCGCCTGCTCGACCGCAAGCAGTTCCTGCTCCACTGCTGCGGGCAATTCGGACCTGCGGACTGCGCCTGAAAGCTGAGAGGCCAGCGCACCCATTTCGATCAGATGCGGGCGGCACGGGGTCTCGGCCGCTATCAGGTCCAGGAGATGCCGGGCCAGCGATGCCGACTTGGACGGCCGCTGCAACCCGCCGGAGACCGCCACCACGCGCAGTGGGCATGTCATTGCATTTTTCATAGATAACCCAAGAGGTAAGCGAATCTGGAAGCGGATGCTAGGCAAATCAACATATGAAGTAAAATGGTCTTATCTCATTAATCAATGAAAACGGCGCATGTAATGGTGGAACGTATCCATCTCCACATCGTTCAGCAGGTGGAGAAACAAGGCTCGCTGACCGCGGCTGCAGGCGTGCTGAACTTGACCCAGTCGGCCCTGAGCCATAGCATGAAAAAACTGGAGCAGCAGCTAGGCACCGACGTCTGGTTGCGCGAGGGGCGAAGCCTGCGCCTCACGCAGGCCGGGCAGTACCTGCTGGCGGTTGCCAACCGTGTGCTCCCGCAGTTGGAACAGGCGGAAAGCACGTTGCGGCAGTTCGCCCAGGGTGAACGCGGCACTTTGCGCATCGGCATGGAATGCCACCCCTGCTACCAGTGGCTGCTCAAAATCGTGTCGCCCTACCTGAGCACCTGGCCGGACGTTGATGTGGATGTGAAGCAGAAATTCCAGTTCGGAGGTATCGGAGCGCTTTTCGGCTACGAGATTGACCTGCTGGTGACCCCCGATCCGCTGCACAAGGCTGGTCTGCATTTCGAGCCCGTGTTCGACTACGAGCAGGTGCTGGTGGTCGCTGGCAGCCACCCCTTTGCGCAGCAGGCCTATGTGAAGCCTGCACAGCTTGCGAGCGAAACACTCATTACCTACCCGGTCAGTCCCGAACGGCTGGATGTGTACACACAGTTCCTGGCTCCGGCGGGCATTGCGCCGCGCCGCCACAAGACCATCGAGACTACGGACATCATGCTGCAGATGGTGGCCAGCGGCCGTGGCGTGGCAGCGCTACCGCGCTGGCTGGCACTGGAGTACGCCGAGAAGATGGATGTGGTGCCTGTGCAGCTGGGCCGACACGGCATTGCCAAACAGATCCACCTGGGCACGCGTGAGCAGGACAGCAACACAGACTACCTGCAGGCCTTCATCCAGTTTGCGCGCAGCGCTCAGGTGTAGCTTTTCTCCAGCGTGTCCCATACGGGCTTGCCCACCAGCCGCTGCCGCTCTGCAAACGTCGTGACCAGGCCACTGCCCTCCTGCACTTCCTTCGTGTCGCGCAGCACAGTCAGGGCCTTCTGCATGCCCATCACTGCGCCTTGCAAAGCGGCGTTGGCATACAGCACGATGCCGTAGCCCAGCTGGCCAAGTTCATCGGCGTTGAAGATGGGCGTCTTGCCGCCAATGACCACGTTCATGAGCTGGGGCTTGGCAAGGCGCTGTGGCAAGGCGCGGATTTCTTCCGCCTGCGTCACAGCCTCCACAAACAGGATGTCGGCACCCGCTTGTGCAAAGCGCTGTGCGCGCTCCACCGCAGCCTCAAAACCATGGGTGGCCGCCGCATCGGTGCGAGCCATGATCAGAAGGTTGTCATCACGGCGCGCGTCCACGGCAGCCTTGATCTTGCTCACCGCTTCTTCGGTGCTGATCACCTCTTTGCCCGAAAAGTGCCCGCAGCGCTTGGGTGCCACCTGGTCTTCCAGTTGGATGCAATCGGCCCCCGCACGTTCGAGTGTGCGCACCGCGTGGTAAACGTTGAGCGCATTACCAAAGCCTGTGTCAGCGTCCACGATCAGTGGCACCTCCACAGCGTCGCGGATGCGGGCTGTGTGGTCGGCAATGTCGCTCAGGCCCATGAAGCCTTGGTCCGGCATACCAAACCACATGTTGGTGACACCGGCACCGGTGACGTATATCGCTTCAAAGCCCAGGTCTTCAATGATCTTGGCGGACAGGGCGTTGAAAGCGCCGGGGACAAGCACGCCCCGGCGGGCTTCTGCCAGGGCTTTGAGGGTCTTGCGGGTGGACATTCGTTCCTTCCTGTGTTTTTAGAAGCAGTTGCCAGGCACGCGGACCCAGCCTTCCATCAAGATGCGCGCGCTGCGGCTCATCAAGGCCTTGGTGACTTTCCATTGACCGCTCTGGAGTTCGGCCTGGGCTCCCACGCGCAGCGTGCCGGACGGATGGCCAAAACGCACGGCCTCCCTCGTCCCGCCGCCGGCGGCGAGGTTGACCAGCGTGCCGGGGATGGCGGCAGCGGTGCCAATGGCGACGGCCGCCGTGCCCATCATGGCGTGGTGTAGCTTGCCCATCGAAAGAGCGCGCACCAGCAGGTCCACGTCGCTCGCCTGCACTGCCTTGCCGCTGGATGCGGTGTAGGTCTGGGGCGGTGCGACAAAGGCGACCTTGGGAGTGTGCTGGCGCTGGGCGGCTTCAGCAAGGTCCTGGGTGAGGCCCATCTTCACCGCGCCGTGGGCGCGGATGGCTTCAAAACGCGCCAGCGCCTGCGGGTCGCCATTGATCGCATCCTGCAGCTCGGTGCCGGTGTAGCCGATATCGGCAGCGTTGACGAAGATGGTCGGGATGCCGGCGTTGATGAGCGTGGCGCGCAGCGTCCCCACACCGGGGACGAGCAGGTCGTCCACAACCTGGCCGGTGGGAAACATCGCGCCGCCTCCGTCGCCATCACCGTCGTCGGCCGGGTCCAGAAATTCAAGGGCCACCTCGGCCGCCGCAAAGGTCACGCCGTCGAGTTCGAAATCGCCTGTCTCCTGAACCTGTCCGTCGGTGATGGGCACATGGGCGACGATGGTCTTGCCGATGTTGGCCTGCCAAATGCGCACGGTGCAGACGCCGTTGTCAGGGATACGTTCGACAGGCAGCAAGCCGCTCTCGATGGCAAACGGCCCCACGGCCGCCGAGAGATTGCCGCAGTTGCCCGACCAGTCCACAAAGGCACTGTCGATGGACACCTGGCCAAAGAGGTAGTCCACATCGTGCCCCGGCCGCTGCGAGGGTGAGACGATCACCGCCTTGGAGGTGGATGAGGTGGCACCGCCCATGCCGTCTATCTGCTTGCCGTAGGGGTCGGGGCTGCCGATGACGCGCAGCAGCAGCGCGTCGCGCGCAGCGCCAAGCTGCTGGGCGACGGGCGGCAAGTCCTGCAGCCGAAAGAAAACGCCCTTGCTGGTGCCGCCACGCAGGTAGGTAGCAGGGATGCGTATCTGCGGTGCCGGGGTTCGGTTCATGTCCGTTGTGCTCTGGTTGCTTTTAAATTGATAGCTGCTAGCGCCTTATGGATAAGCGCTAGAGCCAATTTTTATTGAATAGTGGAGGCCAAAAAGTCCTGTGCAAACCGCTGTAACACTCCACCGGCCTCATACACCGATACGTCCTCGGCCGTGTCCAGACGGCAGGTCATGGGCACCTGGGTGGCCTGGCCGTTTTTGCAGCGGATGACCAGCGTGAGCGTGGCGCGTGGTTTCAGCACCCCTTCAACATCGTAGGTCTCCGTGCCGTCCAGGCCCAGCGTGAGGCGGCTGGTGCCTGGCTGAAACTCCAGCGGCAGCACGCCCATGCCAATCAAGTTGGAGCGGTGAATGCGCTCAAAACCTTCGGCCACCACCACTTCCACCCCCGCCAGGCGCACGCCCTTGGCAGCCCAGTCGCGGCTCGACCCCTGGCCATAGTCGGCCCCTGCGATGATGATGAGCGGCTGGCGGCGTTGCAGGTAGTTATCCATCGCCTCCCACATGCGCACCACCCTGCCTTCGGGTTCGATGCGTGCCAGAGACCCCTTCTGGACCTTGCCACCCACCACGGCCATCTCGTTGACGAGCTGCGGGTTGGCAAAGGTGGCGCGCATCGCCGTGAGATGGTCGCCACGGTGGGTGGCATAGGAGTTGAAGTCCTCCTCGGGCACGCCCATCCGGGCAAGGTACTCACCGGCCGCGCTGTCCGGGAGGATGGCGTTGGACGGCGAGAGGGGGTCGGTGGTGATGTTGTCGGGCAGGATCGCCAGCGGGCGCATGCCTTTGAGCGTGCGCGGGTTGGCGGCCAGAGCGCCCACGCCTTCCGCATCCCAGTACGGTGGGCGGCGGATGTAGGTGGACTGCGGGCGCCAGTCGTACTGTGGGGGCACCGTCTGGCCATCGTTCACACGGATGGCGAACATGGGGTCATACACCGCACGGAACTGCTCGGGTTTGACGGCCCGGGCCACGATGGCGTCGATCTCTGCATCGCTGGGCCACAGGTCCTTCAGGCGAATCTCACGGCCTTCCACCACGGCCATCACGTCGTTTTCGATGTCAAAGCGCACCGTGCCTACCAGCGCGTAAGCCACCACCAGCGGCGGCGAGGCCAGAAACGCCTGCTTGGCATACGGGTGGATGCGACCGTCGAAGTTGCGGTTGCCCGACAGCACGGCGGTGGCGTACAGGTCGCGGTCGATGATCTCCTGCTGGATCTTCGGGTCGAGCGCACCGCTCATGCCGTTGCAGGTGGTGCATGCAAACGCGACGATGCCGAACCCCAGGGCTTCCAGGTCCGCCAGAAGCCCCGCCTCTTGCAGGTACAGCTCCACGGCCTTGGAGCCGGGTGCCAGCGAGGTCTTGACCCACGGCTTGCGCGTCAGCCCTAGGCGACGGGCGTTGCGCGCCAACAGCGCAGCGGCGATCACGTTGCGCGGATTGCTGGTGTTGGTGCAACTGGTGATGGCCGCGATGATGACGGCCCCATCCGGCAGCAGGCCCTGCGCCTCCTGCGCGCGGGCCTGGGGCCAATCCACCGCAATGCCGCGCTCTGCCAGCGCCGACGTGGGCAGGCGGCGGTGCGGGTTGGAGGGCCCGGCCATGTTGCGCACCACTGTGGACAGATCAAAGGTCAGCACGCGTTCATACGCTGCGGTCTTGAGCGCGTCAGCCCAAAACCCAGCAGTCTTGGCGTAACGCTCCACCAGTTGGATCTGCGCATCGTCGCGCCCTGTCAGCCGCAGGTAGTCCAGCGTCTGGTCGTCGATGTAGAACAGCGCAGCCGTGGCCCCGTACTCGGGGCACATGTTGGAGATGGTGGCACGGTCGCCAATGCTCAGGCTGCGCGCACCTTCGCCATAGAACTCCAGATACGCCCCCACCACCTTCTGGTTGCGCAGGAACTCGGTCAGAGCCAGAACGATATCGGTGGCCGTGATGCCGGGCTGGCGGTGCCCCGTCAGCTCTACGCCCACGATGTCGGGCAGGCGCATCCACGAGGCGCGACCCAGCATCACGCTCTCGGCCTCCAGCCCCCCCACGCCAATCGCAATCACGCCCAGCGCATCGACGTGGGGGGTGTGGCTGTCGGTGCCCACGCAGGTGTCGGGAAACGCGACCTGGCCCTGAGCGTCACCCTGCACGTACACCACGGGCGACATCTTCTCCAGGTTGATCTGGTGCATGATCCCGTTCCCCGCCGGGATCACCTCCACGTTTGCGAACGCTTTCTTGGTCCACTCGATGAAGTGAAAGCGGTCCTCGTTGCGGCGGTCTTCAATGGCTCGGTTTTTGGCAAAGGCGTCCGGGTCAAAGCCGCCACACTCCACGGCCACCGAATGGTCCACGATGAGCTGCACGGGCACCACGGGGTTCACCGCTGCGGGATCGCCCCCTTCTTTGGCAATGGCATCGCGCAGCCCGGCCAGGTCCACCAGCGCCGTTTGGCCCAGGATGTCGTGGCACACCACGCGCACAGGAAACCAGGGAAAGTCGATCTCGCGTTTGCGCCCGATCAGCTGCCCCAGGAAGTCGCCGAGCTGCGCCGGGTCAGCGCGGCGCACCAGGTTTTCGGCATGCACGCGGGCGGTGTAGGGGAGCCGGGCCCAGGCACCGGGTTCGATGGCATCGACGGCAGACTGCGCATCGAAGAAATCCAGGGCCATGCCAGGCAGCGGCTTGCGGTGGGTGGTGTTCATCATTTCGCGGGAATCACTCTTTTTTTGATATCTGCTTGCGCTTTCTGGATAAGGATTTGAGGCTGAAGCAGCCTCAAACCGCCTTTACACCAGCGTAGGCTGCTATGGTTTTTAAGGACGGTTGGCTACGGGCCTTAGCTACGGGCCTCAATGGGCACGAACGTCTGGTCTTCAGGACCGGTGTAGTGGGCGCTGGGGCGAATGATCTTGTTGTCCAAGCGCTGCTCCACTACATGCGCGGCCCAGCCGCTGGTGCGCGCAATGACAAACAGCGGGGTGAACATGGCGGTGGGCACCTGCATCATGTGGTAGCTCACAGCGCTGAACCAGTCGAGGTTGGGGAACATCTTCTTGACCTCCCACATCACCGCCTCAAGCCGTTCGGCAATGTCGTACATCTTGGTGGAGCCCGCCGCGTCCGACAGTCGCTTGGCCACACCTTTGATGACCACGTTGCGCGGATCGCTCACGGTGTAGACCGGGTGACCAAACCCGATCACCACTTCCTTGGCCTCTACCCTGCGGCGGATGTCGGCCTCTGCCTCGTCCGGGCTGTCGTAGCGTTTCTGGATCTCGAACGCCACCTCATTGGCACCACCGTGCTTGGGGCCACGCAGCGCACCAATCGCACCCGCGATGCTCGAATACATATCGCTGCCTGTGCCCGCAATCACGCGTGCGGTGAAGGTGCTGGCGTTGAACTCGTGCTCGGCATACAGGTTCAGCGAGGTGTGCATGGCATGCACCCAGTCTGCCGGCGGCTTTTCGCCATGGAGCAGATGCAGGAAGTGTGCCCCGATCGAGTCATCGTCCGTCTCGACCTCGATGCGGCGGCCCGAATTGCTGAAGTGGTACCAGTACAGCAACATGCTGCCCAGGCTGGCCATCAGCCGGTCGGCAATGTCGCGGCTGCCTGGCAGGTTGTGGTCGTCTTTCTCGGGCAATGCGCAGCCCAGGGCCGAGACGCCGGTACGCATCACATCCATTGGGTGGCTGGCGGCGGGGAGCTGCTCCAACGCCGCTTTCACGCTGCCGGGCAAGCCGCGCAGGGCTCTGAGCTTGGCCTTGTAGGCCTTGAGCTCGGCGCGGGTGGGCAGCTTGCCGTGCACCAGCAGGTGGGCGATTTCCTCGAACTCGCAGACCTCGGCCATGTCGAGGATGTCGTAGCCCCGGTAGTGCAGATCGTTGCCCGTGCGCCCGACGGTACACAGCGCGGTATTGCCCGCCGTGACGCCGGACAGGGCGACCGACTTTTTCGGCTTGAACGGAGTGGCGGCCGTGGGCTCAGTGGTGGGGATGTTCATGCGAGGTCTCCGGGTTCAGGTAGGAAGAATCAATGGCAACAGGACGGCTGGCGGAGTCCACCGCGACCATCTCGAACACCCCCGTGAGGACGTGCTCCGCGGGCACATCCGGACGATCGGCCAGACCGCGCACACAGACCGTCATCGAACTGCGACCGACCCGGCTGACCCAGCCCTGCAGCGTGAGCTGGTAGCCCACGGGCACAGGAGCCAGGCATTGAACGCCCGTCACGCCAGCCATCACCACCTCGCGGTGTGCAAGGCCGCGGGCTGCCAGAAAGGCCGTCTTGGCCATCAGCTGCAACCCCTGGCCTGCGAACAGCGTGCCGTGGTGGTTGGCGTGTGCGGGCAGTACCAGCTCACGAATCTCGACAGTTCCTGGGGGTGTTGTCATACTTCGCAATTTACGCAAAACCTGCCCCGTGGGGTAGGACTAAAAAGGCGAAATTTTGCGAACAACAGCATCTCGTTTTGCGAAGTTTGCGAATTTCTCAAAACACCGCGCGGGAAAGGCGAGTGATGGCAAAAACGTTTATGGGGGTGAAGTTGCGCAAGCTGCGGTCAGAGCGCGGCATGTCGCAAATTTCACTGGCACACGCGCTGGGTATTTCGCCGAGCTACCTCAACCAGGTGGAGCAGAACCAGCGGCCCCTCACAGTGAGCCTTCTGCTCAAGCTGAACCGCGCACTGGGCGTGGATATCCAGCAGTTTTCAGAAGACGAGGAGGCGCGCCTGATCGCCGCATTGCGCGAGGCGCTGGCGGATGCTCCAGAGCCGGTCAGCCTGCCCGAGCTGCAGGAAGTTGTGACCCAGATGCCTGCGCTGGGTCGCGCCATCGTCACGCTGTACCGCCGCAACTTGGATGCAGCGGCTCAGCTTGAAGCCCTGGCATTGCGCATGGGCGACGACCGTACCGATGCGGCTCCTGCCGCTCGGGCTATGGCGTTCGAGGCGGTGCGGGATTTCTTCTTCGTACACCAAAACCACTTTGATGTGCTGGACCGGGCTGCTGAGGCCTTGGCAGAACAGGCGGGGCATGAGGGCGCAGCGCTGGCGCCCTGGTTGGCGCAGCGCTTGCTGGAACAGCACCACGTCCGCCTTGTGGCCTGTGACGGCACTGGTGACGGCAAGCGTCAGTACGACCCGAGCAGCCGAACACTGCGCTTGTCCCGCGCGCTGGATGTGGGGCAGCAAGCCTTTCAGATGGCAACCCAGCTTGCGCTGCTGGAGGCAGACATGTTGATTGAGGGGCTGACCCGGGCAGCACCTTTTGCGGGGGACATGCCCACGGTGCGTTTAGCGCGCATCGGTCTGGCCAACTACTTTGCGGGTGCTCTGCTATTGCCCTATGGTTCATTTTTGAGCGCGGCGGAAGCGCTACGCTATGACATCGACTTGCTTGGTCAGCGCTTTGCCGTGGGCTTTGAGACGGTGTGCCACCGGCTGAGCACGCTGCAGCGACCCAGCGCACCTGGGGTGCCTTTTTTCTTCGTCCGTGTGGACCGCGCGGGGAACATCTCCAAACGCCAATCGGCTACCCACTTCCACTTCAGCCGTGCAGGCGGCACCTGCCCACTCTGGAATGTCTATGAAGCCTTTGCACAGCCCGGGCGTGTGCTCCCACAGCTGGCGCGCATGCCCGATAGCCGCACTTACTTGTGGATCGCTCGCACGGTGAGGAGTGCTCCATCACGCGGCTACGGCTCCCCAGGCAAGATGTTCTCCATCGGCCTGGGTTGCGATGTGCGCCATGCGTCCCGGCTCGTCTACGCCAAGGGGCTGGACCTCGCCGACCCCGATGCAGCGACTCCCATCGGCATGGGGTGCAAGGTTTGCGAGCGCACGGAATGCCCTCAGCGCGCCTTTCCGTACGTGGGCAGGACATTGGACGTGAATGAGAATGTCAGCGGGTTTGCGCCTTACGGAGGCAGTATGCACTCGTAGCGCTTGGACATTGGTACCTGGTGGTTTTGAAAGTTACTCGCTATGGAGCTTGCTGGACCCTCTGCGAGATTCATTCGTACGGTCAGGTTGCTCTTCACGATGCCAACAAGAACCGCAAGTGGAGGCTGCGTTTCACAGGCTTGCTGATCAAGGCATGGCGCACATCGCTGTTTTTATTCGGTAGAGCCGCGTAGGGATGCTCTAGTTCAGCCAGGGAAGCTCAAATCGCTCCTAAGAGCGGTAGACGGCTTTAGCAAAACAAGCGGTCCTTTGGGGCATTCGTGCGACAGGCAGCTCCCGCTGCTGAGCTGACGCCTGGGATGGCTGCTTCAGGCTGGTTGCGGACTCTCGCAGTTGGGTCATCCAAGGGCAACTCACGACCCAAAGCTGCAGGTCCACGGGGGACCGTGGCGTGCTCGCGGCGCCATGGATTGGGACGTCAGTCCCGGCCGGGGCCGCTCGTCAAAGCTGCACCGCTGGTTGGACCGCGTCCCGCCACCAACTGGTCGACGCCGCCCGCTGGGCGAACTCCCGCACAAATGCATGCTCAAGAAGCAGAAAATCGAGTGGGCCGTGGCTCAGTTTTCAGCGCGAATCAACAGCCTCGTGTCCACCTCGAACTCTTGGTGAGCACGTGAACAGCACTCCTGAACAAAGCAGCGAAGGTCGGCATACGTTGCCAAGCAGTCAGGCCGTAACCGCTTCGTATTGCACCCCGGCTCCTAGCGAATGCGACGTCTCAGGGATGCTGCAAAGTTCCTCCAAGAGGTCTAAGAGCATGTAGCCCAGAGCGACTTGACGAAGGTAAATACGGGCGAAGGGACAGGGCCCATTGGAGGAATTTCAAGTCCCATCTCTATTTGTCCCATGAACAATGCGACATTCCAACCTCGACTGTTAACAGTACTTCCGTATGCAATCCCGTCCAATTGACCACCTTCGAACGCATTGTCTCGCATCAACTCTGTGACCACTTGCGAAGGGAGGTAGTTGAGGTCGACATGGGTGCTGCGATCAACGGGTCGCATGATGTCGTCAGCGAAGTCATGTAGGAAGCTGAGAGTAAGCGCGGATGAGCGTGTCGCGTCTGAGAACATGCCAGGAACCGGTGGGAGACTTCGAAGATCCAGGATCCTCAGTGGGCGAGCGGCGCGCCAGAGTCCGAGCTTCGCGCTGGTGGTGCGCGTTTCCTTCAGAGCAGTTGTCTTTGTTGAAGCAAGGTACAGCATGGGAATCCCGGCGGGGTTCATTCGATTGCTCTGTAATGCATACTCAACAGGCGGCGGCCCGAAGTCCGATGGGCCTACCTGACCTGCCCCCTTCCAGCCGTACCAATCAAAAGTGGAAGTCCGGGTTCAAGGTTAATCGATTTGTTTTTGAGTTGAAGGGTGTTGAGCTGCATCGCCAGCGCGCTGGCGATGC
>LNEG01000027.1 GCA_001464865.1 Burkholderiales bacterium Ga0074133 | reverse complement strand
ATGCCGACCAGCACTACCACGTGCCGCTGCTGGTCAGCCCCTGGAGCTATTCCACTTACCGTGGGTCTTGATGGATATGTCGGCGCGCTGACATGACAGACGCCCGTCAACACTGGCGCGCCGCAAGGCGAGTGATGCCTAGCAAGGGCCGCCCCGCAGCAAGGGCATCGTCCCCCTTCCCGAATGGCGCAGCCGTTCGAGAGAAGGGGGAAGCGGCGACGCCGCTCAGGGGGATGTACCTAAAGCTGCCCCTCGGTCAGCGTATCCAGCTGGAAACGCCCGCTCTTGTCCCACAGCCAGGTGTCGGTGTAGGTGACCTTGCCCATGCGCGACGGAGCCGGGAACGGTGCCGCAGCGCGTACCGTGCGCTCGATCTCGGCGATCACCTCGGGCGCATGGCGCGGTGCACGCAACCAGTGCAGGCGGGTGACGCGGCCGGTGCGGTCCACTTCCACTTCCAGCACGCCGATGGCGTAGAGCATGGGCGGCAGCTTGCCCTTGAACACGCGCTCAGCATTCAGTCCATACAGATGGGTGGCCGCATCCTGCCGGTACGCGCGGGGCGTGCTTGCCGCCGATGCACGGGCAGATCCGGCCGCGGCCGGCACTGGGCCCTTCACGGCGGGCGGGGCGTCGCCACCGGGCATGCGGCTGTCCTGCGGTGGCTGGGGCGGGGTTTCTGGAGCCGACTTGCAGGCAGCCACCAGGGCGGCCACTGCGGCCATGATGCCCGCGGTCAGCCAGTGGCTGCGGGGGCCGGAAGTGCTTTTGGGGGCGTCTTGGGACATGTGGGCGGACCAATGGCGATCGGTGGGCGTGCTATCCCGCATTGTATGAAGGAACCAACCACGTGACTGATCTGGATGCCCTGGTGGCAGGCGTGGTCCGTGCGCCCGCATGCCTGGTGCGCGTGGATGCCACGCAAGGGTCGGTGCCGCGCGAAGCCGGAGCCTGGATGGCCGTGTTCGCCGAGCACATTGTCGGCACCATCGGCGGCGGGCACCTGGAGCACCAGGCCATTGCCGAGGCCCGGCGGCGCCTGGCAGGCCAGCCCGGTGAGCCCCGCCTGCGTTACCCCCTGGGGCCGGCGCTGGGCCAGTGCTGCGGCGGCGTGGT
>LNEG01000026.1 GCA_001464865.1 Burkholderiales bacterium Ga0074133 | reverse complement strand
CATCCTGGCCGCTCTGGCCGCATACCTGCTGGGCTCGCTTTCCTTTGCCGTGATCGTGACCCGCGTGATGGGCCTGAGCGACCCGCGCACCTACGGCAGTAAGAACCCCGGCGCTACCAATGTGCTGCGGTCCGGAAGCAAGGCGGCCGCCATCATCACCTTGTTGCTGGACGCCGTGAAGGGCTGGCTGCCGGTGGCACTGGTCATGTGGTACGGCGAACCCTATGGCCTGGATGACGGGACGGTGGCACTGGTAGGGCTGGCGGCATTCCTGGGCCATCTGTGGCCGGTGTTCTTTCGCTTCGAGGGCGGCAAGGGCGTGGCCACGGCACTGGGCGTGCTGGTCGGCATCAGCGTGTGGCTGGGGCTGGCTACCGCTTTGACCTGGCTCATCATCGCGTTCTTCTTCCGCTACTCGTCGCTGGCCTCTCTGGTGGCTGCGGCCTTTGCGCCGGTGTACTACCTGCTGGTCGATGGCGTCGTCTGGTACGCCGAGGGCACTATCGCGGGTGCGATCGTGGTCATGGGAATGCTGCTGGCATGGCGCCACAAGGAGAACATCCAGCGCCTCATGCAGGGCAAGGAGTCGCGCTTGGGTGCGGGCAAGTCAGGCAAGGCGCCGCTCAAGTGAGCAGGATTTCCTGCGTTGCCTGTGCAGGCTGAAGGTCCTAAGGACTTCCGGGACGGGTCACCAGATAGTGCAGACGGGTGCTGTGCTGGGCTGCATACAGCCCCAGTCGGACCATGGTGCGGTGGTTCAGGTCCACGCTGACCGCGCCGCGCGCCAAGGCAGACTGGATTCTTGGCTTGCCATTGGCTGTCTGGTACAGACTGGGTTCCACGTGGTGGTTGCCACTCGGGTCAAGGAGGCTGGCGACCAATGGCAGGTTGGCCTTGTCGCTGCGGCGCAGGACGATGGCTGTGTCGCCGTTGTCCAGTTTCACAAATGTGCCGGGCGGGCAAAGCCCCACCGAGCGGACGAGCGTGTAGCTGACCTCGTCTCGCTGATCGATTTCCTGCCCGACGATGGCACGCACGGAATCGGTGGCGCTGCGGCCCGCACGGGATTTGCGCGGGCTGATCATGGCTGCGTACCGGTCAATGGTGCTCAGGATGCGGCTGAGGCGGTCCACTGGCTCCTGGGCGGCGAGCGGCACCCTGTCGGCCACATTTGCATGGTGCTGACCGACCACTTCAAGCCAGAGCGCATCGGCCACAAAGAGGCGCTCCAGCATGGCCTGGCTTTCTTCGGGATGGCTACGGATGGCCTCCTGCTGCGCCGGCGTAGGCCGCTCGCGCTGGCTTGCCAGTTCATCCTGCAGCGCCGTCATTCCGATGTTCATCGTGAGCGCGGCACGCACCAGGCTGTCCCGTTCGCCACGGGGAAGTTGCAGTTCCTGGGCCATGATGTGGCATAGCGTGCCGCATACCAGCGCATGCGAGGTGCTGTAACCCACGGTCGAAGTGCCCGCCAGCTGGAACATCAGGTAAAGCGCCGCGTCGATATCGTGCGCCACAAGGTCCTGCAACCAGCTATCAAGCTGCCTGATCTTGGACGCGAAATCCTGAACGCGCAGCGGCTGCGACAGCACCACCGAGAGCCCCGACTCCAGGTCTGACCACAGACCCAGCAGATCTTCGTATTCGCCCTCGGGGCGTTGGTGGGCGGGGCCGGGGTGGGCAGCAGACATCAGGTCGTTCGTGGAAGAGGGGTCAGTTGCGCTTTTCCAGCACCATCTGCTCGTTGTTTCGCGTCATCTGAAAGCTGGTCAGAAAGCTGTTGCCCAGCAGCACGTAGGGCATTGCCTGCGGGGTGACGATGGCTTCCACGCCGAACACTTCCACGTCACCAATCCGCACCGAGTCGAGCTTGAGCCGCCAGCCCTGGGTGACACCATTGGCCGTGTTCATGCGCACGGGCTCTGCACTCTGGTAGACCAGCCCCAGGCGATCCGCATCAGGGCGGCCGATGGCGATGGTGGATGCACCCGTATCCACCATGTACTGCATGACCTTGCCGTTGATGAGACCGCTGTTGATGAAGTGCCCCCTGCTGTCGGCGTTGAGCACAATCCGGCGTCCGCTGCCGCCGCGATTGCCGATGCTCACGGGTGCTTCGCCGAGCCGAACGCTGCGGCGTGCGCCCTTGATCTCGATGGTGGCCTCATCACGCGTGACCGCAATGACCTTGACCCCCTCGAACTCATCGCCCGTGCCTAGGGCGCGCGGCGGGTGGGCATCGACCACCAGAAGAGCCTTGGTGCCCAGCACACCCGCCAGTGCCACCGATTGCGCCAGCGCCGGGCTTGCGGCCAGCGCGACTGCTGTAGAAACCGCGGCGATGGCAGCGAATCTTTTGCTGGCGCGGGTCAGACTTGTCATGGGCAGTGGTGTTTCGCGCACGTACGCTGGGAGGGTTGCGCCGCAGTCCGGATCAGTCGCGGAAGTTGTCGAACGACAGTGGCACATCGGTGACGTCCTTGCGGATCAGCGCCATGGCGGCCTGCAAGTCGTCGCGCTTGGCGCCGGTTACTCGCACCTTGTCCTCTTGGATCGCGGCCTGAACCTTGAGCTTGCTTTCCTTGAGCAGCTTTTGAATTTTCTTGGCAAGTTCGCTCTCGATGCCGTTTCGCACCTTGATGACCTGCTTGACCTTGTCGCCGCCCATCTTTTGCACGTCGCCCATGTCGAGGAAACGAACATCGACGTTGCGCTTGGTCAGTTTGTTGCGCAGGACATCCTCGATCTGTGTGAGCTGGAATTCGGCGTCACCGATCAGGGTGATGTCCTTGTCCTTGATCTCGATGCTTGCCGAGGTGCCCTTGAAGTCGAACCGCGTGCCGATTTCCTTGGTGGTGTTCTCGACGGCGTTCTTTACTTCAACGAGATTGGCTTCGCAGACGGTGTCAAAAGATGGCATGGTGGGCTGTATTGTGGACTCGGGAGTGGCGGGCGTCGCGTGTCGCCGGCTTGGGGCGGGTGCGACAATCGCGTCAATGGTAGTCGAGAAAAACGTCCCCCTGCAGCCGTGGAACACCTTCGGCATAGCCGCCCGCGCACAGCAGCTCGTGCGCATCCGTTCAGTGTCGGATTTGCTCGCAGTGGTCAATGACCGCGCACTGGCACCGCTGCCCAAGTTTGTGCTCGGTGGCGGCAGCAACATCGTTCTGACGGGTGATGTGAAGCCGGTAGTGCTCAAGATCGAGATCAAGGGCCTGCGTCTGGTCGAAGAGACAGCCAATGCCTGGGTTGTGGAGGCCGGCGCGGGCGAAGCGTGGCACGACTGCGTGGTTTGGACGCTGGCGCACGGCTTCCCCGGGCTGGAAAACCTTGCGCTCATTCCGGGAACCGCAGGTGCGTCGCCCGTGCAGAACATCGGCGCCTACGGGGTTGAACTGCAGGACCGCTTCGAATCGCTGGATGCGGTCGACCTGTGGACTGGCCAGACCTTCACGCTCGATGCGGCCCAGTGCGGGTTCGGCTATCGCGATTCCGTGTTCAAGCATGCGCCAATCGCGCAGCCTGACGACGGAGCGGGCTTGCCGCGCAGCATGGGGCTGGGAGGGCGGGCTGTGATCACGCATGTGCGCTTCAGGTTGCCGAAGCCGTGGAAGCCTGTGCTCGGTTACCTGGACCTCGAAAGGCGCCGCCTCGAGGCTGGAATTGAGCAGCCCGATGCTCGGCAGATCTGCGACTGGATTTGCGAGATCCGCCGGTCCAAGCTGCCGGATCCCGCCGTGGTGGGTAACGCCGGAAGCTTCTTCAAGAATCCGACCGTCACGCCCGATCAGTGTGCTGACATCATTTCCCGCGAACCTCGGATCGTGCACTACCCCATGCCGGACGGTTCCATCAAGCTCGCCGCAGGCTGGCTGATCGACGCGTGCGGATGGAAGGGGAAAACGATTGGCAAGGCGGGTGTGTACGAAAGGCAAGCGCTGGTGCTTGTGAACCGTGGCCATGGGGCCGAAAGCGTAACGGGTGGCGAGGTGATGACGCTGGCCAAGGCGATCCAGACCAGCGTGTACGAGCGTTTCGGTATCCGGCTGGAGCCCGAACCCGTGGTGGTTTGAGCCAGAGCGCACGCGTCGCGGTGCGGTCTTTGCCTGCCTAGGGCAAACGGACTTCGGCGCAAAGGGTGAGGAGCCTTCCGCGCCGAGGCCTGTTGCGCAGGGTGTCAGCCCCCGCTTTCGTTGGGCGCAGCGAGGTGCCGCTCGGGCAGCGCTTCAATGTCCGTGAGGCCCATCCGGACGCACAGCGCGTGCGCCATCGCCCAAGTCTCCAGTAGCTCGTCGGGCGATGGCAGGCCGGTGTCTGACCCGGGTGGGGCTTTTTCCAGCAGCAGTGCCATGGCTGCAAGCCGGTGAAAACCCAGGTTGGCCGCCGCGCCTTTGAACGCGTGCGCAGTGGTCGACAGTTCTGCCGACCCCGGAGTGCGCATGGCCCCGAGCAGGGCATCCATGGCCCCGGATTCATCCTGGAAGAAGGTGCCCAGTAGTGATCGGTAGCCTTGCGCCGATACGCCGATACAAACCTCGCCCACCATCTTCATGTCCATGTGGGTTTCCAGGTCTCCGGGCCTGAAGCGCCTGCGAGGTTTGCGTGGCGTGGGTGGCGCGGGCGTTGTTGTGCCCTGCCGCGGCAGCACGTTCACGGCGGTGGGTGGCTCAGACTCTGTGCGCGTGCCAGCCTGGGCTGGCGCACCACGCATCCCGAACAGGTCGGTCATGGTTGCTTGCAGGATGCCCGCGTTGACGGGTTTGCTGATGAAGGCAGTCATACCTGCCTCGGCGGCCTTGTGGCGTGTTTCTGCAAAGACGTCAGCAGTAAGGGCAATGACCGGCAGCAAGGCGCTGCCTGGGTTTGAACGGATGCGGCGTGTCGCCTCAAACCCGTCCATGACAGGCATGTGCAGGTCCATTAGCACCAGGTCGTAGGTTTCTGCGGTTGCAGCAGCGAAAGCCTGCTCCCCGTTCTCCGCAAACGCGGTGGTGTGGCCCATATCCTGCAGCAATGCGCCCATGTATTTGCGGTTCACTGCCTGGTCATCGGCGACGAGGATACGCAGCCCTTGCACGTCGGCCGGGCGCGTGATTGCGGCAACATCCTGCGCGATCTGCACGCGTGGTTCCGGGGCATCCGCCATCACCAGCGGCAATTGGACGGTGAACGTGCTGCCATGCCCCGGCTCGCTCGTCACGGAGATGTCGCCCCCCATCCGTCGGGCCAGGTTTCTGGAGATCTCAAGCCCGAGTCCAGTGCCGCCAAACCGGCGCGATGTGCTCGCGTCGCCTTGGGTAAATCGTTCGAACAGTCGGGCCAGCGTGGACGCATCCATGCCGATGCCCTGGTCTGCCACTGTAATCTGCAGTGGATAGATGCCGCGGGGCTGGATCGTTGGTGCGGCTGCGTGGCGCTCAATGGTCAGACTCACGCGGCCAGCGTCACTGAACTTGATTGCGTTGGTGACCAGATTCAGGACGATCTGCTTGAGGCGGGTACCGTCTGCGGACACCCAAGGCGGGAGGTCCGAAGCGCGGGCGATTTCGAACTGCAGGCCTTTTTGCTCCGCCAGGGGGCGCATGAGGCGCTCCACATCCGTGAGGAGCGGGCCCAGCTCGACGAGCACTGGATGGATGCTCATCTTGCCCGTCTCCATCGCCGACACGTCGAGGATGTCATTGAGCAGCGTGAGCAGGTGGTCCGCGGAGTTGCGGGCGGTGAGTACAAACTCCTGCTGGCTGGACGACAGCGGGCTTCGTTCGAGCATCGTCAGCATGCCCAGCACGCCGTTGAAGGGCGTTCGCAGTTCGTGGCTCATGTTGGCCAGGAACTGGCTCTTGCCGCGGTTGGCCGCTTCTGCGGCCAGATTGGCTGCGCGGAGGTTCTGGGTAAGAAGCTCCAGCGCCGCGCGTTCCTTTTCCTGCCTGCGCTGGCGCAAGGCCAGGGCCACAGCGGCGATCAGCAAAAAGACCAGCTGGCCCAGGATCAGCGCCATGATCTGGCTGCTTTGCTCCAGCATGGTCGACTCCTGCTCCTCCAGCAGACGCGCGGTGTGGCGCGTGGCGACCATGGTCAGTTCCTGCACTTCGGGCCCGATGCTGTTGAGCTCGTCCACCAGTTGTGCCAGTTCCTTGCGCGTGGGCTTTGCCGGAGGCTGCAATACGGCATCGATGTGGGCGATGAGTGATTGCAGCCGCGGCATGATGCGCGTGTATTCGATCTGTTCCTGCACGGCAGACGCGCTGGGCGTGTCATGCATCAGCTGAAACCGGCTTGCAAAGATGTCGCTGCGCAACAGCAGCGCCTGCTCGTCGACAGGGCCTGTGTTGCGCGCGTTGACCTCCAACACATGGCGCAACCGCAGGAATTCACGCTCCAGCTGAAACGCCAGCGCCGTGATGGAGTCGCTGCGGAGGTCTGCACTCTTGCGGATGGCCTGCTGCTGGGTGAACTGCAGCAGCAAAAGGACGGCCATGGCGGCCGCCATCATGACTGTCCCAAGCGCCAGCCACAGGAGGTGGCGCTGACTGACGAGGCGCTCGGGCATCAAAAGAATCAGTCCACCGTCAGGGACTTCAGTTGCCAGGCCGACCGACCGAAGTACGTGGCGGTCTTGAGTTCGGACTTGGTGTCAAAGGGATAGATGATGAAAAGCGGTCCCTTGGTACGGACAGAGATGGGCTGGTCATTGATGCGGTGGGCCACGATCACGTCAAAAGCCTGTGCATCATCCACTGGAATGGTGGTTTTGTAGTCGTTCAATGCCAGTGCAGTCAGGGTCTTTCCCTTTGCCTTGGCGGCAGCCAGCACATCGCGTAGCAATGGCCCGGTGAATTTGGTGGGTTGCTTGTCCCATGGCGTTGTTGTGACAAACGTGCGCTGGGGAAGTGCTTCGATCATGGCCATATCGAATGTCGCCGTCTTGCCCTGGTTGGCCTCCCCCACGTTTCCACTGATGGTCAGAACGACCGGACCCGTGGGCATGGGCAAGGCAAAGGCTGCTGCGGACAGCAAGAAACCACTGACGATCTGCGCGCCACGGCGCGTGATCAACTGGACGAGACTGGACATGACGCTTCTCCGTGAGAGTGTTGAGGTGTCATATTTTATGCTAAAAATGATTTAAGTGATGTAAAAAAAGGCCGTCACATCGTACGGCCTTTTTTCTGTTTAGCAACAGACCTTACTGGTGGCCTGCGGTGACGCGAAGCAAATCATTTTGCGAGTCGGGCAAAAGGAGCCCGGCGCGGGCATACACCCCGAGTTTGCCGCGTGTGTCGGAGATGTCCAGGTTGCGCATCGTCAGCTGGCCGATCCGGTCGAGCGGGGAGAAAGGCGCGTCTTCCACCTTCTCCATCGACAGGCGCTCTGGCGCATAGGTCAGGTTCGGGCTTTCGGTGTTGAGCAGGGAGTAGTCGTTGCCACGACGTAGCTCCAGAGTGACCGTCCCGGTCACGGCGCGTGCCACCCAGCGCTGTGCGGTTTCGCGCAGCATGATCGCCTGCGGGTCGAACCAGCGGCCCTGGTACAGCAGGCGGCCGAGCTTCAGACCGTTCATGCGGTACTGCTCAATGGTGTCTTCGTTGTGGATGCCGGTCACCAGGCGTTCGTAGGCGATGTGCAACAGTGCAAGCCCGGGTGCTTCATAGATGCCGCGGCTCTTGGCTTCGATGATGCGGTTCTCGATCTGGTCGCTCATGCCCAGGCCGTGGCGGCCACCAATGCGGTTGGCTTCCAGGATCAGCTCCACCGGATCGGCGAACTCGATGCCGTTCAGCGCCACCGGCTGGCC
>LNEG01000025.1 GCA_001464865.1 Burkholderiales bacterium Ga0074133 | reverse complement strand
GATGTGGTAAATATTATTCCTCTAAATATTGGGTCCTCAGAACCCAACCATGCTTTGCTTAAAAATGGTGCTCACAATTATCTTGGAGACACTGGCTACTCAATTACCAGAGGTGCGGTTGTCGTTGGGAAACTCAGGGAATCGCAGTCCTAATTTTCCGGTGGAGTACAATTTCCTTTTTTCCTTGTTCTCGAGTGTCTCGGATTGAGTATTTCTTGTGAGTATTTTCTTATATAGATAATGTATAAAATTTATTAGTTGATTTTTCATGGTTGCTCCTTGTGTATAGATTACACAGGGAATAATAATTTTCAAGCACCTTTGGGTGCTTTTTTATTTTTCAATTTTGTTTGAGTAGGTTATGGTGGACCACGAGTCTTGGAATAATGTTGTAAATTAGCAACAAACTGATTATTCGAATAGTCCATATTACATAGCGGATGAACCTAAGTAGTTTTGATATCAAACCCCACTACTTGGGAAGAATAGGAGTACTCCGACAAAAGTATCACACTGATATCAGGCGTCTAAGATTTGTTCCTTAAACTTGCTTTATTGCGTTGCTAATGATATTTTGATTGGGCAAAGAAAAAGCCCCGCATAGGGCGGGGCTTTTATATCGCACATTCTTTTCGACGGATTTGCGATATCGGACACCTAATCATGATATTCATTATTCATACATTGTCAAGTAAACCAGTCGGCATGAAAGCCGACAATGTCAAATAAGCAATCAGCGGCACTTAGAAGCCCTAACCGTGGGTCTATACGTCTAACCATGGCATCGCGCCTTATGGCGGGTTATTACGACCAAAATAAGCGCAATCTTAAAGGTTCATCCGTTATAGGCTGTGGAAGGTGGAAAGCTTACGGACGTGATTCGACCACCGCAGAAATTAAAATCGATGAGCATGGCGCGAGAATGGACGGGCATTTCAAATGTGGCAATGTCTGGACGTGTGACCATTGCGCGAGGGATAGAGTAGCCCAGGCGCGTTCATGGATTCGAGCGGCACTCATACCCGCCCTGGAAGCCCATCATTTGAGTGCAGCCATGATGACTTTTACCATGGCACATACCTACGATGGCGATTGGACTGAATCAATCAATAGGCTGCACTCTGCCTATAAGCTCTTCGACAAAAATATGTCGCGCCGCTATAAGGCTATCGGGAGTATCGGAAAACTCAAGAGCCTAGAAGCACCAGTAGGCAAAAATGGTATTCATGGACATTTTCACGTTCTGGTAACCTATGCCGCAGGCGTAGATATGTCCGCTTTCGAGGCAGTAGCCCGCAGGGAATGGGAAAAGGCTGTTCAGCAGGTGGGAGGGGAATGCAACGAACGCGGCTTCGACCTCAAATTGAACGCTATGGCCGACTATTTGGCCAAGTATGACCTAGCACATGAAATGTCTAGCCACGACACCAAAGCAGCCCGTAAAAAAGGTTTATCACTGGTGCAACTGCTAGACCGGGCAGCACGGGGCGATAAGAAATCATCCGCCGAATGGCTCAGGGCTATTGAAGCCCTGCAAGGCCGCAGGCGCTTCCATGCGGGTGATATCGCCTCTAAATTGGGTATTCCCACGTGTTCGGAATGGGAAGATGAAGAGCATCAGGCGGAGCTTATGGAGCACAACGCCAACGCCCCCGAGCCCGTCAAAATCACTTACTCACTACGTGACCACCTGAGAGCAACCGCCATTGACCATCCAAGGTTTGGATTGGCGCTTATATTGCGTGCAGCAAGGGGAGGCGATGCCGAGAAGGTATGGTCTATGGTCAAGAAGCTTTGCGACGAGTACGACGCATTTAGACGAAGCCAAGCAATCACCCCAGAACAACAAATAGAGGAAAGGCTATTTGCTGAGGTGGGGAAGGATTTGAACTTTGACTAGCCGAAGACCTTATTTGTACCAAGAAAGGGGGATGGTCAAAGTAGGCTTTTTGTCGCCCTTCTTGAAAAATTCAATTGGCCTTTCTACCGTGAATTCATAGACTACTGGTTCAACACCTACTTCATTGGGGTCAATTTTTCTCTTTGCGTATTTTGCAGAGACAAATTTGGCGGTTGGTTTTCCGCAGAAGCGCATGAATCTTTCTTGATTCAGTAAATTTTTTAACTTTGCAAATACATCTTCTGTGATGAATTCATTGGGAACCTTTTGAAGAAGTTTTTGATTATCTCTTAAAATGAGCATTCCATAAAATGGAGAATCAACTTGGAAATTGGTGAAAACATTAACATCTCCCACAAAGCCTTGTTCTTGGCCAAAAAAATACCCACTCTTGTTGTTAAATAGCTCCCACCTGGGGTCATCGACACAGATATTATTATTTTTTTGGCTCGAAAGCTGTTCGTATCTTTTGGAGAAGTCAGCGGCCAGTATTTGATTTTTGATGTGTGGTGGCTTGTTTTCGAGGGCTTGTAGGTACTTTCGACCCTCTGTTTCTTGGCTTAGGCCCATCTCCCACGCGCTGAGAACGTACTGGCACAGATTGGTATTGGGGCATTTGCTGCCTTCGTCTTTTGGCAAGCGATGGCTGACTAAATCAATAATTATTGGCTTGTCCGATGGTTTTAGCTCGCTGTAAATAATGTCATTGCTCTGCGCGCTTGCGCCGAATCCGATGGTCAGAAGAGTGGTCGCAATGATTGCGGTGGCAATAGAGGAAATTTTCATGACTTTTTTAGGCTGTCTGTGTTGAGTTTGTGATTGAAATAGTTTTCTCTACTATTTCTTTGAATTTTGTGTTGAACTCATGGTTGTATTTTGTGGTTTTTCCAAATAACCCAATGGCTACACCTAGCAGCACACCTATAAAATATGTGATGACGCCGACCCCGACAAAAGAGACAATCATTTCTATGGTCTTTGGATGACGGGTCGTTAAATAGTAGATGGCCGTAAATAGCGCACCTCCTGCTAGGCCAAATTTTCTGGCAAATGAATATCCGCGTGCGCTCTCTGATTGAACAGAGAAATCTTTCATTCCTGTCCAGCGTCTTTCTGATAGGTCTGGGATATAGGATTCACCGAACTGCGGTGATTCTGTTTCTGCATTGTGATATGCTCTCTGTGTTGATATATTTATCAGCACCATCGCTTTTTCAAGCTCACTTTCACCGTCTTTGTTTTTGCAGTTCACATCCAAAATTGCCACTCTTTGACCGATGGCAAAGGCGTCATCAAAAACAACCTTGTCCGGCAATTGTTTGTTGTCCCATTCAATCCATGAAACGGCAGAGCATTGGATATTTTTTCCAATCCAATCATGGTTGTGGGACGATTGCTTATATTCAAATGGCTGGCGGCTTTTTACTGTGCCTGTTTCAAATGAAATTTCCAGGGTGCTGCAAGCTGTGTCAATGCTGAATTTATTCATTTCCTTCATTCATCCCTTCCATAACTGCAATTCAATGCCGTAGCACCCACTTGCAGGGTGAATGCGCTTTTCTCGCTTTGGCTGGTGACTCGGTAGCCGGTCTTTACTTGTTGGATGAGAAATCTATCCCCGTCTGTTTTTTGCAACATAGGCGATGCATAGGCGGGTAGAGGGATGTCTTCCCGAAGTGAGCTGACGGCAACGACCGAACTGCCTTGGTCAACCCATGCAACTACGGGTTCTCCGCTTTGTGAACTGCACATGAACCAAGAATGAGCGGCGGGAAGCTCCTGGGGCCATGTGTTGCGCTGCGCCTGTGCTTGCATGCTCCAGGTCAGTCCCACGACTACCAGCAGGCCAAACCTTCGCCAACGTAGTTGCGTCGTCTGCTTGGTGTCTGCGGCATGAGTTGCCGAATCCTTCATCTCTGTCCTCCAAGTTGTTGGCGGCACCGTGCCGCACTCGGAGGGATCGTAGCTCAAGAAGTCGTGTTACGACTATTCCAAATGAGACTAGACGATAGGATGTATGTCATCCTCTCTCTATCATGGCGACTACGATGCGCTACGGGCGTTACTGAGAGCCGTCCGGGTGGCCGCTGGATTGACACAGGTGCAGATGGCGCAGGCCTTAAACGTCGGCCAGTCCTATGTCTCCAAGTTGGAGAGAGGGGAAAACTTTGTTGATGTGTTGCTGTACGCCCGGTGGTGTCAAGCGTGTGGAGTCAAGCCGGGGGTAGCTTTGGATGAGCTGTTGTCCGTAGGGCGCTTGGAAAACAGTTCGCAGCAATAAAAAAGCCACCTCGGGAGGTGGCTTTTAGAAGGTCAATTCACTGATAGTAATCAAATCACTGGCTTTACGATTTTTTATAGCTAGTGGCTTGTTTAATCAGTGCTGAAAAGTTGCATGATTTATTTACGAAATATTGTTTGGGCGTTTGAACCACTTTTTCATAAAGTTCAGAGGCTCTGTCTTTTATGTCGTCAGAGTGATGTCTGATGAATATTTGTTGCTTCGTTAGTAGTGCGCGATATTTCACATCTGGGTGATTGGTGACATCAATTTCTGTTATTACATGAGGCAATACAGGAATCATGTACTTTAGCGCCACAATCCCTAGCTTGTCCGTAGGGTCTCCAAGGGCATGAATTTTAAAAACAGTTGAGTCACTGTTTTTTATGTTTTCGTGCGCTATTTTGTACGAAGATAGAGGGGCGATAAAATCGTCTGGCCCTATTTGCAACACAATCCCTACATAAGGTTTTGCCATAATGTAGTTTGCACCAGCGCTTTGTGGAACCTTTCCATCGGCAATCCGGAGATGATCTAGGTAATCATCTGTAATTGTGTACAGCCGCATTTTTATACTCTTTTTGGTGCAAAAAAAAAGTGGCTTGCGCCACTTTTTTCCCGTCTTGAGGCGCCGGGAGCCTTGTTTTAGTCTCGCACTTAAGGTAGCGACTCACCTAATTTTAGTCTCGCACTTGAGGTAGCGACTCACCTAATTTTAGTCTCACACTTGAGGTAGCGACTCACCTAATTTTAGTCTCGCACTTGAGGTAGCGACTCACCTAGTGGGTACGCATGCGTGCCCGTTGAGTCCATTGTATGGTAGTTCTGCTGTCCGTGCAAGGTCTAGGTGTCTCGTCTAGGTGTCTCGTCTAGGTGTCTCGTCCAGGTGTCTCGTCCAGGTGTCTCGTCCAGGTGGCTAGCGGAATTGAACCCGCGTCCGCAACTTGGCACCCGGACAGGCAATTGACAGGGGGGACACCAAGGGCGACACTTTGGGGGCACACTGCCAACCTCCCTTGGAAAACTCAAACGTAGTGGAGTTTTGTTGCGGTGCTCTAACTCTCTGAAAACAAACAGCTTTTTGGTAGGGGAGACACTCTCAAAGTGTCAAAATCTGGCTCCCGCCAGCTCCACCACTCAATGGAAAGAGCGCCTATTCAAAAGAATGGGCGCTCTTTTTCCTTTCTGTGCCGCTATCGCTGCCCTCGGCGTGCCATGGACGCCGAAGTCAAACCTGCGCCTGCGCATTCACCTTCTGGGCGACCTTTTCGGCCCATCGGTGAACTTCCGCCCGGCATTGAGGACGGACTTCGGTCATTTGTTGCGTAGCCATACCGCCAGCTCCCGGGACTGCTCCAAGGCGGGCGTCAAACGCCCGCAATCAGCGCAGCGATGGTAACGGCGATGAACTGTATTCCAAAGAAGAGCACGAGGATGGGCATGGATATCTCTCAGGTGAGAGCGCATGCTAGGTCCCGGATGTTTGCCAGCCGGTGCGAATCACTCCCATTTGTCTGTCAGACCAGTCCTGCAGGGGCAGGGTCTTTTGCATGTTTTTCAGCTCAGCACATGGCGTGTAGCCATTGGTATCAGTGCTTGAGTGCGGGTCTGGCTCACTGGAAAATCGAACAATCCGATTCGGAGGTGACCGCGATGCCTATCGAGTACCTACGCTCTCTCGAGCGGGATGCGCTGCCGTTCCTGGAGCGCAATGTGGCCAACATCGACAAGCTGCGCGTGCTCAACGCGGCAGGCATGGTGGATGTGCAGTTTGCGCCCATGAACTCCGTTGAGCAGACAGCCCATGTGCTGTGTATCACCGGCTTGGGCTGTGCCACCCTGCGCGCCCCTGTTTTGCCGATGTCGCGGCCTTTGCATGCGCTGCGCGATCTGGAGCCCTTGGGAACTGACTGAACGAGGTGCGCCTGTCGTCGGCCTGGATGGGCTGGCCAGCCAGTCGTTTGCAGGGTTTCTCCCGCATTGCTCGCAACACCGCTGCGCCGTGTTGTCCTACATGCTGATGCGCGGCCGGGGAAGGGGGCAGGTGCCAACCCTCTCATAGCATGAGCCATCTTTATGACTGGCACCGCCGGTAGAAAGGCTTCCTATGAGCAGTTGGTACAAGCTGGCGCTGGGTAACGATGATGTGGCTTTTGAGCCGACGCTGCGCATCCAGCAGATGTTCATGTCCAAATTCCTGATGTGCCCTCCGGGATCGGGTCGCGCACTGTTTTCCTGTTACGACAAGCATCACGACAACCTCTGGCTGTATTTTTCGCCCGCAGCACAGGATGTCGCCGTGCGCGTGTGTGCTGAACCTTGTGATCCTCCGACCGCGCTCGATTGCATCGGTCTTCTGGCGGGGGAAGGCGATGCCCTTGGACTAGCGCCGTCCCAATGGGCAAAGGCGGCCTGACCTGCAGGCGTGGTGCTGCAGGCTGCTGCGGGTAAGCCGGTTCCTACACGCTGGTGTGATTCAGGCCGACCGGTCCGGAGCTTGGCAAGTGCCCCAATCAACCAAGGCCGCTCGGGCTGAAGCGAGGCAATCATGTTTTCTTTCGATTCCCGGAAGCAGCACTTTGATGATGTCTGCGTTCCGATTTTTCAGATGGGTGAGACCGATTTGACTGACAGCCAAAGGCAGCAGGCCGATCGTGTGTCACCCTACAAGGGTGATGTCGACCCGGGCGACGCCAGCTTTCAGTTTGCCGACCTGGGGCTCCCACAGGCGCAGGCGATGGGTTGAGTGCATTGTTCGTGACAAGGCGCGCCCACCGCCGCCGCCGCACGGCCAGCATTCATGCCGCTCAAGTGGCAGCCCCGGTGCATGGCAGTGCGCCGCCGAGAAACAAAGCGAAATAAAGCGAAACTGTCCGGAGACCCCTCTTCGGAAGCAGTCGCGCACCATCAGGGTCATGTTCAACATCGTCCGGAAAGGACATGACATGAAACCCTGGATCAAAAAAGCAGCTGCAGGCGCCCTGGGCGCCATCGTGCTCGCGGGCGGGCTCACGGCCTGCTCAACCAGTCACACGCGCACGGCGCACTCGGCCGAGCGGATGGCGGAACTCAAGGGCAAGGCCGTGCTGCGCATCAGCAGCAAGCTCGATCTGAACGACGATCAAAAGGCCAAGCTCAATGTGCTGGCCGACAAGCTCGATGCACAACGCGTTCAGCTGACGGGATCTGGTGCGGGAGCGCGTGCCGAACTCGCCGGCCTGCTCGCATCCGAGCGCTTTGATCGGATCAAGGCCCAGTCGTTGCTTGACGAGAAAACCCGCGCGGTGCAGACGACCGGACCCGCAGTCATCCAGGCCATGGGCGACTTCTATGACAGCCTGCAGCCGGCACAGCAGCAAAAGGTGCGCGAACGCCTGCAAGGCCATGGTCGGTGGTTTGATCGTGGCTGACGCCACCTGGATCGAGGCCGCCATGTCGCCCACACACCAACCCGTGCACCACCTTGCCCGTCAGGTGAGGCACGTGGCTGCCGACCTGCTGGCAGACCTCCCCGAGCTGCACGATGAGCTGATGTGCCTGGTGTGGGGGCCG
The DNA here is from genome assembly GCA_001464865.1 of Burkholderiales bacterium Ga0074133. GTDB lineage: Bacteria > Pseudomonadota > Gammaproteobacteria > Burkholderiales > Burkholderiaceae_C > Acidovorax. Next base: position 8,969 of record LNEG01000025.1, on the reverse strand, counting down.
CGCTTTGACCGGGAGCATGCCCTTGGGCTGATCGCGCGCCGGCCCCAGGCATCGGTGTGCTCGGCAAGTGCCATGCTGGCTGCTGCCGATGCGTTTGATGCGATGCAGACAGCCTCTCAGCGTCGCGTACGGGAGCTCATCCGAAAGCACCGCGCACTGTCGACAGCTCCTGCCTTGGCCATGTCGCGCGATGATGCAGAGTTACTTGGAGTGCGGGCGCTGTCTGCCACCGCAGCCCCTGCAGTTGCGGGTATGGTCGAGCCGGCAGGTCTTCTGGCCAGGTGGCCCGCAAGCCGGGGACAGTCCCGGTGCGAAGCCCGCCCATTGGCACAGGCACCAGTGTAAGAATCGGCCATGCACCGCATTCTCCTGATTGATGACGACGCCCAGCTCGGGCCGCCCCTCACGGTTTACTTCAAGCGATTTGAACTGGAGCTCGTACATTCGCTGCGGCCCAGCGACGGGCTTGCCCGGCTGGCAGCCGAGGGCTTTGATGCAGCCATCCTGGATGTCATGCTGCCCGAGATGGATGGCTTCGAGCTATGCCGCACCATTCGCAAGCAGGGAGACCTGCCCATCGTGATGCTCACAGCCCGTGGCGAGGTCATGGACCGGGTGGTGGGGCTGGAGCTGGGCGCCGACGACTACCTGCCCAAGCCCTTCGAGCCCCGTGAGCTGGTGGCGCGGCTGCAGACGGTGCTGCGTCGCCAGCGTACATCAGGGCAGGGCGGGGCGGGCGCCCTGCAGCCACTGGAGTTCGAAGGCCTGAGCATCGATGCAGCCCGGCGCAGCGTGCAGCGCCATGGCGACGCGGTGGAGCTGACCAGTACCGAGTTCGACCTTCTGCATCTGCTGGCACGCGAGCCCGGCAAGGTATTCAGCCGTGACGACATCCTGAATCAGCTGCGCGGCCATGAGGCCGAGCTGTACACGCGCGCGGTCGACATTGTGGTGAGCCGCCTGCGCAAGAAGCTGGAGCCGCTGGACTGCATCAAGACCATGCGCAATGCGGGCTACTCACTGGCGCTGCGCCGGGTCGTCCCATGATGCGCCGCGCCGCGGCCAGGCTGTGCCCTGCGCCCGACGACGAGCACGACTGCCCGTGGCACCGCCGCGCGCGCAACGCCGTGGGCTATTCGCTGCGCATCCGGCTGGTGCTCGTGTTCATGGCGCTGGCCGTGACGGTGGCCGTGACCTTCATGGGTGGGGTGCAAAAAGCCGTTTCGGTGGGCTGGCGAGAGGCCGCACGGCCTCTGTTGATGGACTACGTAGACCGCCTGGCCACGGAGATCGGAAGCCCGCCCAGCATCGAGCGCGCGCAGGCGATTGCAGAGCGCCTGCCGGTCACGCTGTGGATCGATGGTCCGGTGATCCGCTGGCAGTCGCACCCCGACCAGCCGCGCCATGACTGGGGCGGCGCCCGGCTGCGCGAGGAGGATCATTTGCTGGCCCGTGCTGGCGACGATCAGGGCCACCGGCTGCTGCAGCGCATGACCGCCGATGGCCACAGCATCGAGTTCGGGCTCAATGCGCTGTCGTGGGACAAGCGCCCGCGCATCGCCTGGGGCACCCTCACCGTGCTGCTGCTGCTGACGGCACTTGCCTATGTGTATGTGCGCCACCTGCTGCGCCCACTCGACGACATCCGCCGCGGCGCGCAGCGCTTTGGCGAGGGCAATTTTGGTCAGTCGATCAACGTGCGGCATGCCCACCGGCCGGATGAGCTGGGCCATCTGGCCATCACCATCAACACGATGGGGGACGACATCCACCAGATGCTGGAGGCCAAGCGTGCGCTGCTGCTGGCCATGAGCCACGAGCTGCGCAGCCCGCTGACGCGCGCGCGCCTCAATGTGGAACTGCTCCCCGAAACGGCCGAGGTCCAAGGCCAGCGCCAGGCGCTGATGCGGGACCTGGCCGAGATGTCGGGCCTCATCAACGACCTGCTTGAAAGCGAGCGCCTGGCCGGCCGCCACGCTGCGCTGCACCGCGAGCCCACCGACGTGGCCGCGTTGGCGCGGGACGTGATCGACGACCTGGGAGCCCGCCACCCCGGTGCCGCTGGCATCGTGCTCAAGGCCGACGCTTTGCCCGCGCTGGACTTCGACAAATCCAGGCTGCGGCTGTTGCTGCGCAACCTGCTCGACAACAGCCTGCGCCACAGCGAACCCGGCGCGCCCCCCCCGGAGCTGCACTTGCGGATGGTGGACAGCGCCTTGTGGGTGCAGGTGCGCGACTACGGGACGGGCGTGCCGGAAGACCATCTTCCCCACCTCGCCCAGGCCTTCTACCGCCCCGACACGGCCCGGCAGCGCACCACTGGCGGCGTGGGGCTGGGGCTGTATCTGTGCCGCCTTGTCGCACAGGCGCACGGCGGTTCGCTGGAGATCGCCAATGCCCGTCCTGGCTTGCTGGTGACAGCGCGTTTTCCGCTGGCTTCCTGATACCGGCGTTACGAGGTTGCTGGGGCGCTCTGCCGGGCGCGGGTGGTGCCGGGCTGTCTGTGGGCCGCACGCCATCGGTGCGCGCACTGCACCACGGTGGCGTGCAGACAGCTCGGTTCCAGGCCCGTGCAGGGCCTGTGGACGGTTGTTTTAGGCCAAATCTGGCCATGGTCCATTGTTTGATTGGCTAGATTGCTATTAAAAATATAGCAATCGTGCATGCTGGATCACCGGTCAGACCGTTTGGCACCTGGCCTCATTCTTGCTGAGTGTTTGCGCCCGCTGTCGGTGATCTTTTGGTGTTTACCCTGTATAGACAGGTACACCCAGGATGTCATCATGGCGGCCGGGGCGCATGCGCGTGCCTGGCCGGGTGGGCTGGCATTTTTTTCAAACAGGAGCAGATGATGACTCGATCGGTTGCGAAATTGGCGTCGCTGGCAGCGGCAGTGGCATGTGTGATGGGCCTGGCCCCTGCGGTGCAGGCGCAGGAAGTCAAGATCGTGCTGGGCATGTCCGGCTGGACGGGCTTTGCGCCGCTCACGCTGGCAGACAAGGCGGGCATCTTCAAGAAAAACGGCCTTGATGTGGACATCAAGATGATTCCGCAGAAGGACCGCCATCTGGCCCTGGCCTCCAAGTCCATCCAGTGCGCAGCCACCACCGTCGAGACCCATGTCGCATGGAACGCCAACGGCGTGCCCATCGTGCAGATCTTCCAGATGGACAAGTCCTATGGCGCTGACGGCATGGCCGTGCGCGGCAACATCAACAGCTTTGCGGACCTCAAGGGCAAGACCATTGGTGTCGATGCCCCGGGCACCGCGCCATTTTTCGGCCTGGCCTGGATGCTCAGCAAGAACGGCATGAGCCTCAAGGACGTGAAGACCACCACGATGTCGCCCCAGGCCGCCGCGCAGGCTTTTGTGGCCGGCCAGAACGACGCCGCCATGACGTACGAGCCCTACCTGTCTACCGTGCGCGACAACCCTGCGGCCGGCAAGATCCTGGCCACCACGCTCGACTACCCCATGGTGATGGACACCGTGGGCTGCGATCCGGCGTGGCTCAAGGCCAACCCCAAGGCCGCGCAGGCGTTGACCAACTCGTACTTCCAGGCGCTGGAGATGATCAAGGCCGACCCGGCCAAGTCCAACGAAATCATGGGTGCGGCCGTCAAGCAGACGGGCGAGCAGTTTGCCAAGTCGTCGTCCTTCCTGCGCTGGCAGGACAAGGCCGCCAACCAGAAGTTCTTTGCGGGCGAGCTGCAGGCGTTCATGAAAGACGCCACGGCCATCCTGCTGGAGGCCGGCGTCATCCGCAAGGCGCCTGACGACCTGAACGTCACCTTCGACGCCAGCTTCATCAAGTAAACCGCCTACCGGAAGAACGCGCCATGTCTGCAGTACAACCCCTGCCTGCCGCCGATCTGAAAGCGCCCGTGCGCCGGCGTTCCATGGCTCCCCTGGAGCCCGTGAGCAGCCGCGCCCGCTGGATGCTCGGCCTGGGATTTTTCATCGTGTTCGTGGCAGTGTGGGCGTTCTTCACGCTGGGTGGCTTCGTGTCGCCCACCTTCCTTGCCAGCCCTGTGACCATGGTCAAGGAGGGCTGGCTGCTGTTCACCGAATACGGCTTCATCAAGGACATCGGCATGACGGTGTGGCGCGTGGTGGGTGGCTTCATCCTGGCAGCCGTCATCGCCGTGCCGCTGGGCATTGCGATGGGCGCCTACAAGGGCATCGAGGCGTTCTTTGAGCCCTTCATCTCGTTTTGCCGCTACCTGCCAGCCTCGGCCTTCATCCCGCTCCTGATCCTGTGGGCGGGCATTGGCGAGGCGCAGAAAATCCTGGTCATCTTCATCGGCTCGGTCTTTCAGATCACGCTGATGGTGGCCGTCACGGTGGGCAGCGCGCGGCGCGATCTGGTGGAGGCTGCCTACACGCTGGGTGCGGGCCACCAGGGCATCGTCACCCGCGTGCTCATCCCCGGTGCGGCGCCTGACATCGCCGAGACCTTGCGCCTGGTGCTGGGCTGGGCCTGGACGTACGTGATCGTGGCCGAGCTGATCGGTTCATCCAGCGGCATCGGCCACATGATCACCGACAGCCAGTCGCTGCTCAACACCGGCCAGATCATCTTCGGCATCATCGTGATCGGCCTCATCGGGCTGGTGTCCGACTTTGCGTTCAAGGCGCTCAACCACCGCCTGTTTGCCTGGAGCTTTGTGCGATGAGCAGCGTATCCATACAAGCCGTTTCACGCACGTTCGAAGGCCGCAACGGCCAGCGCACGCAGGCGTTGCTGCCGGTCGATTTCGAAGTGCGTGACAACGACTTCGTCACCATCCTCGGCCCCTCGGGCTGCGGCAAGTCCACGTTGCTGCGCATCGTGGCGGGGCTCGACCACGCCACCAGCGGCCGGGTGCTGCTCGACGGGGTGCCAGTGGAAGGCCCGGGCGCAGACCGCGGCATGGTGTTCCAGAGCTACACGTTGTTCCCCTGGCTCACCATCGAGCAGAACATCCGCTTTGGCCTGCGCGAGCGGGGCATGCCCGAGGCGCAGCAGAAAGAGCGCGCGGCGTATTTCATCGCCAAGGTGGGCCTGCGCGGCTTCGAGCAGCACTTTCCCAAGCAGCTGTCGGGCGGCATGCAGCAGCGCACCGCCATTGCACGCGCGCTGGCCAACGACCCCAAGATATTGCTGATGGACGAGCCTTTCGGCGCGCTCGACAACCAGACCCGCGTGCTGATGCAGGAACTGCTGCTGGGCATCTGGGAGGCCGAGCGCAAGACGGTGCTCTTTGTCACCCACGACATCGACGAAGCCATCTTCATGGCCAACCGCGTGGCCGTGTTCAGCGCACGGCCCGGCCGCATCAAGACCGAGCTGGCGGTAGACCTGCCGCACCCGCGCCATTACACGATCAAGACCAGCCCGGAGTTCATGGACCTGAAGGCGCGCCTGACGGAAGAAATCCGCGCCGAGTCCATGGCGGCCGATCTGCACTGACCTGACGGCAAGTACCCCCATGAGCGCACGTCCCTCCCGCAAGTCCACAGCTGCCGAGCCCCACGGCGCTGCGCCCGCCAGGGCCGCGGCCGCCGCGGCCGCGCCCGCGCAGGCCATGGCGCTGTACGAGCAGGTCAAGGACCACATTGCGCGCAAGATCCAGGAAGGCATCTGGCGCGCCGGCGACCGCCTGCCGTCCGAGAACGAGCTGGTCACCCAGTTCGGCATTTCGCGCATGACGGTCAACCGCGCGCTGCGCGAGCTGGTGGAGCAGGGCCGCATCGTGCGCGTGGCCGGTGTGGGCAGCTTTGTTGCCGAAGACAAGCCGCAATCCACGCTGCTGCAGATCGCCAACCTGGCCAGCGAAATCCGCCAGCGTGGCCATGACTATCGCTGCGACGTGCTGGCGGTGGAGCGCACCTCTGCCACGCTGGAAGTGGCTGCCGCGCTGGACCTGCGCACGGGCGAGTCGGTTTTCCACTCGCTGTGCATCCACCGCGAGGATGGTCTGCCCGTGCAACTGGAAGACCGTTACGTGAACCCGCGCCATGTGCCGGAGTTTGCAGCGCAGGATTTCACGCAGCTCCAGCCCTCCGAGTACCTGGTGCGCAACGTGCCGTTCGACCAGATCGAGCATGTGGTGGATGCCGTCATGCCCACGGCAGAGCAGGCTGCGCTGCTGGAAATGCCGGTGCAGGAACCCTGCCTTTTGCTCACGCGCCGTACCTGGTCACGCGGGGTGCCCATCACCGTGGTCCGCTGCCTGCACCCTGCCACCCGCTACCGCCTGGGAAGCCGCTTCCGCGCAGATGGAAACCCGGTCGCGTGATGCGCGCGACAGCCTGAACACCCGATTTTTTCGCTTGCGCCTACTTGTATATACAGGACAGTCCCATGACACTCAGTTCCCCATCTTCACTCACCCTGCATCCCGGCCACGTCACCCTGGCCGAGTTGCGGCGCATCCACGCCGCCCCCGTGCAGCTGGTGCTGGACCCATCGGCCCGCGCGGGCATGCTGCAGTCGCAGGCCACGGTACAGCGCATCGTGGACGAAGACTCGGTGGTCTACGGCATCAACACCGGTTTTGGCAAGCTGGCCAGCACCAAGATTGCGCACGAGCGCCTGGCGGAGCTGCAGCGCAACCTGGTGCTTTCGCACAGCGTGGGCACCGGGGATGCCCTGGCCGATGACGTGGTGCGGCTGATCCTGGCGACCAAGGCCATCAGCCTGGCGCGCGGCCACTCGGGCATCCGCCCCGAGATCGTGGATGCGCTGCTGGCCATGGCCAACGCCAGCGTGCTGCCGGTGATCCCGGCCAAAGGCTCGGTGGGCGCATCGGGCGACCTCGCGCCGCTGGCGCACCTGGCCTGCGTGCTGATCGGCGAGGGCTACGCCAAGGTGAACGGCGCCGTGGTGCCAGGCGCAGATGCCATGCGATCCATCGGCCTGCAGCCGTTCGTGCTGGGCCCCAAGGAAGGGCTGGCGCTGCTCAACGGCACGCAGGTGTCGACCTCGCTCGCGCTGGCGGGGCTTTTCGGGGCAGAAAACGTGTTTGCTGCCGCGCTGGTGGCGGGCTGCCTGTCGCTTGAAGCCATCAAGGGTTCCGTCAAGCCATTTGATGCACGCATCCACGAGGCGCGTGGCCAGGCTGGGCAGATTGCCGTGGCCGCCGCCGTGCGCGCGCTGCTCGATGGCAGCGCCATCGACACCTCGCACCCGAACTGCGGCCGCGTGCAGGACCCGTACTCCATCCGCTGCGTGCCGCAGGTGATGGGCGCGTGCCTGGATAACCTGCACCACGCCGCGCGCGTGCTGACGATCGAGGCCAATGCGGCATCAGACAACCCTTTGGTCTTCGACAATGGCGACGTGATTTCGGGCGGCAACTTCCACGCCGAGCCGGTGGCCTTTGTGGCCGACATCATCGCGCTGGCTGTCGCAGAAATCGGTGCGATTTCCGAGCGCCGACTGTCGCTGCTGCTCGACCCGGGCCTCTCGGGCCTGCCGGCCTTCCTGATCCGCGACAGCGGCGTCAACTCGGGTTTCATGATTGCCCAGGTCACTGCCGCAGCCCTTGCCGCTGAAAACCAGTGCCTGGCCAACCCCAGCAGCGTGACCAGCCTGCCCACATCGGCCAACCAGGAAGACCATGTGTCGATGGCCACGTACGGCGCGCGCCGCCTCGGCGACATGGTGCGCAATGCGGCCGTGATGGTCGGCATCGAGGCCATGGCCGCAGCCCAGGGTATGGACTTCGACCGTGCCCTCAAGAGTTCACCGCTCATCGAAGAGCAGTTCGCCGCCATCCGGGAGCGGGTGGCCCATCTGGAGCAAGACCGCTACCTCGCCCCCGACATTGAAGCCATGCGCGAATGGGCACAGCAGCCTGCCTGGCCTGCAGCGCTCACGCAGTGCCTGCCCAGCTACGCCTGATCTTTTCCCTGCACACCCACTGATTCCCAGGAGCCCACCATGAACGCCAACGACGCCATCATCGCTGCCGCCACAGCTTCCGCCAGCACCGACCCCCGCCACGACCCCACGCGCGTCATCCGCGCCCCGCGTGGCAACCAGCTCACCTGCAAAAGCTGGCTCACCGAAGCCGCCTACCGCATGATCCAGAACAACCTCGACCCCGAGGTGGCCGAGCGCCCGCAAGACCTGGTGGTGTACGGCGGCATCGGCCGCGCCGCGCGCAACTGGGAGTGCTTTGACCAGATCCTCGCCTCGCTCAAGGATTTGAACGATGACGAAACCCTGCTCATCCAGTCCGGCAAGCCGGTGGGCGTGTTCAAGACCCACACCAACGCACCGCGCGTGCTGCTGGCCAACAGCAACCTGGTGCCCAAGTGGGCCAACTGGGAACACTTCAGCGAGCTGGACCAGAAGGGCCTGTTCATGTACGGCCAGATGACCGCCGGCAGCTGGATCTACATCGGCACGCAAGGCATCGTGCAGGGCACCTACGAGACCTTTGCCGAAGCCGGCCGCAAGCACTTTGGCGGCTCGCTCGAAGGGCGCTGGATCTTGACCGCCGGCCTGGGCGGCATGGGCGGCGCGCAGCCACTCGCGGCCACGTTTGCGGGTGCGGTGTCGCTCAACATCGAATGCCAGCAAGCCAGCATCGACTTCCGCCTGCGCACGCGCTACGTGGACAAGCAGGCGCGCGACATCGACCACGCGTTTGAACTCATCCAGCAGCACACTGCGGCCAAGGAAGCCGTGTCGATCGCGCTGCTGGGCAATGCCGCTGACATCCTGCCCGAGCTGGTGCGCCGCGCGAAAGCAGGGGGCCTGAAGCCCGACTTGGTGACCGACCAGACCTCCGCCCACGATCTCGTCAACGGCTACCTGCCCGCCGGCTGGACGGTGGCGCAGTGGCGCGCCGCGCAGCAGGACGTGACGCAGCACGAAGTGCTGAAGAAGGCCGCCGCCAGGTCGTGCGCAGCGCATGTGCAGGCCATGCTCGACTTTCAACACATGGGCATCCCGGTGGTGGACTACGGCAACAAC
>LNEG01000024.1 GCA_001464865.1 Burkholderiales bacterium Ga0074133 | reverse complement strand
GTCAAAGGGGTTCATGCTCATCTTCACGTTGGCGATGTCCACACCGGTGTTGTCCGATTTGACGCGGACCTTCACGTTGTAGTCCACCACGCGTTTGACGGGAACGAGAACTTTCATGGTTGGGTCTTTCTGAAAAAACGGGGAATCGGTCACTGCGAAAGTGTCTGGTGCAAGTCGCGCAGCTCGCGCTTGAGCACCTTGCCAATCGCACTGCGCGGAAGCTCATCGATGAAATACAGCGCGGCCAGCCGCTGCGTCTTGCCCGCGCGGGCGTTGTACCAGGCCATGATCTGGCCGGCATCGTCGGTGGCGCCCGGTCGGCGGCACACAAAGGCCACCGGCGTCTCGCCCCACTGTTCGGAGGGCACGCCGGTCACGGCCACGTCCTCCACCGCCGGGTGCTTGCGCAGTTCGGCCTCGAGGTCGCTGGGGTAGATGTTGAAGCCGCCGCTGATGACCATGTCCTTGCGGCGGTCCAGCAGTGTGAGAAAGCCCTGCGCGTCGAACCGGCCCACATCGCCGGTGCGGATGAAACGCTTGCCGGTGGCGTCAAACCACTCGGCCTCGCGTGTCTTGTCGGGCTGGCGGTGGTAGCCGGTCATCATGCCGGGCGAGTGGCCCACCACCTCACCGGTGGCCCCGGGCGGCAGCTCGTTGCCATCTTCGTCAATCAGCCGGATGTCGCTGGTCGATGCAGGCTGGCCCACGGTGTGCAGCTTGTCGGGGTGATCGTGCGCCGCCAGGATGCAGGTACCGCCGCCTTCGGTCATGCCGTAGAACTCGAACAGCGCGCCCGGCCAGCGCGCCAGGATGTCGGCCTTGAGCTCGGCACGGAACGGAGCACTGGTGCAGAACTTGGCGCGAAACGACGAGAGGTCGAACTCGCCAAACTGCGGCAGCGCCATGATGCGCTGGTACTGCACCGGCACCAGCATGGAATGCGTGGCGCGGATCTGCTGCGCAGTCTGCAGGTAGCGCAATGCATCAAACTTTTGCATCAGCCGCACGCTGCCGCCCCAGCCCAGGCCGGGGAAGAACGACACCAGCGTGGTATTGGAATACAGCGGCGTCGCCAGCAGCGTGACGCTGTCCGGCCCATAGCCCTGCGCCAGACCGCGCATGAGGTGCGCCCAGCGCATGCCGTGCGACTGCACGATGCCTTTGGGGTTGCCCGTGGTGCCGGATGAATAAATGATGTTGAACGGGTGCTCGGGGCCCACGTCCACCGGCTGCGGCACCGCGCCTTCGGGGGCGAGCCATTCGTCCCACAGCGTGCCCACCCCGGCATCGTCCAGCGCCACCAGGGCGAGCGCACCAGCGCCTTCCATCACCGCAGGCGGCACTGCCGCCCTGCCCTGCGCATCGGCAAACAGCACGCGCGCCTGGGCATCGCCCAGCATCGATGCCATTGCATCAGGCGTGACGGACGGCGCCAGCGGTGCCACCACCACGCCCACACGCAATGCGCCCAGGTACACAGCGGCATAGCGCACCGACGAAGCGGCGCACACGGCCACCACATCGCCCGCCTGCAGGCCCCGCTGCTGCAGCGAAGCGGCCACGCGGTCTACCAGGGCATCGAGCGCGGCCCAGTTCAGCGTGGTGTCGTCATCGGCCAGCGCACTGGCCTGGGGACGCTGCTGCGCGTGCTCGCGCAGCAGGTCGGAGACCCGCCTGAAGGGCGGGAACGAAGCGGAAACGGCAGGAATGGCAGCGCTGGTCATGGCACCACTTTTACTCGAAGGTGATGCCCTTGTCGCGGATCACCTGGCCCCACTTGGCATAGTCGCCACTCACGCGCTGGGCCATCTGGGCCGGGCCCTGGTAGTGGGCGATGGCGCCGGCGTTGAGCAACTTGTCCTGCACTTCCTTGTCGGCCAGGATGGCCTTCACTTCGGTGCTGATCCGATCAACCACGTCCTTGGGCGTGCCGGGCGGCGCCATCAGGCCGCCCCACGACACGGCATCAAAGCCCTTGAAGCCCTGCTCGGCAATGGTGGGCACGTTGGGGATCACGCCCACCCGCTGCGGCGAGCCCACGGCAATGGCGCGCAGCTTGCCGGTCTGGATGTGAGGGAGCGCCGCCACGAGGTCGGCATACATCATGGGCACCTGGCCGCCCAGCGTGTCGGTGATGGCGGGCACACCACCCTTGTAGGGCACATGCTCCATCTCGAACTTGCCGAGCTGCTTGAGCAGCTCCATGCTCAGGTGGCCAAAGCTGCCCACGCCCGAGGAGGTGTAGTTGAGCTGACCCGGCCGCGCCCTGGCATGGGTGATGAGCTTTTGCAGGTCGGTCACCGAGGGCATCTGCGCAGGATTCACCACCACCACGATGGGCAGGTCGTACACCGTGGCCACGGGCACAAAGTCCTTGGTGGTGTCGTAGCCGGCCTTTTTGTACAGGTGCGGCGCCAGCAGCGTTGGCGTGGCCAGCATCATCAGCGTGTAGCCGTCGCCCGGGGTCTTGGCGATCTGCTGCGCAGCAATCGAGCCTGACGCGCCCGCGCGGTTTTCCACCACCACGGGTTGCTTCAGGCGCTCGGCCAGCTTCTGGCCCACGATGCGCGAGGCCGTGTCGGTGGGGCCGCCCGGCGGGAAGGGAACGATCAGCTTGATCAGCTTGCTGGGCCAGGCCTGGGCCTGCGCCGGGGCCGCGCCAAGCAGGCCCAAGGCCGACACTGCAGCAGCTGCGGACAGCACCGCGCGACGGGAGAAAGCAGCAGGAAAAAGGGATGGCTTATTCATAACGAAAACGTCTTGTTTTTCAGTGATCTTGAGTGCTGCGTAGGCCCGCGCCGTACGAAACTGGCACGGCCGAAGCGAGTGCAGCCGCGCAAGGGCCGCCCCGCCGCGCTGGCTGCGTCCCCCTGCCCGCAACGCGCAGCGTTGCGAGAGCGGGGGTGAAGCCGCAAAGCGGCTCAGGGGGGTGCTAGTCAAGCCGTGCGCCAGAGACCTTCACGACGCGTTCCCAGACAGGCGCATCCTTCTTGAACTGCGCATTGAACTGCTCCGGGCTGCTGCCCACCGGGATGAAGCCCATCTGCTGGATGCGTTCGCGCACTTCGGGCAGCGCAATGATGGCCTGCAGCTCGGTGCCCAGGCGGGCCACCACTTCAGGTGGCGTCTTGGCAGGGGCGCTCATGCCCACCCAGCCGGTCACCTGAAACACTTCATCCTTGATGCCCTGCTCGGACATGGTGGCGATCTTGGGCAGCGCGTCCATGCGCTGGGCGCCGGTCACGGCCAGCGGCTTGAGGCGGCCCGATTCGATGTACGGCCGGGCCGACTGCAGGCTGGCAAACGCCATCTGGAACTGCCCGCCCACGAGGTCCTGCAGCATGGGCGCCTCGCCCTTGTAGGGCACGTGGTTCATGTCGGCCTTGTACTTGTCAGACAGCCACGCGCCCGCCAGGTGGGCATACGAACCCGCGCCCCACGAGCCGTAGGCGATCTTGCCCTTGTTGCGCTCGATGTAAGTCATCAGCTCCGAAGCGTTGTTGACAGGCAGCTGCGGGTTGACCAGCAGCACCACGGGCGCCAGTGCGATCTGCGTGATGAGGGCCTGGTCTTTTTGCGGCTGGTAGGGCAGGCGCTCGTACAGGAACTGGTTGATGAGCATGGTGGTGCCCAGCGACACCAGCAGGGTGTAGCCATCGGCCGGCGACTTGAGCGCCTGGTCGGTGCCCGTCACGCCGCCAGCGCCACCGCGGTTGTCCACCAGCACGGGCTGGCCGAGGCGGGCCGAGAGCTTTTCGCCCAGCGTGCGGGCGGTGATGTCGGTAGCGCCACCTGCCTGGTACGGCACGATCAGCTTGATGGGCTTGGCAGGCCAGGCGTCCTTGCCGGCCTGGGCCAGGGCCGAGCCCAGCAGACCGGTGCTCACCAGAGCGGCCAGGCCTTGAAGGGCCCTGCGGCGAGGAATACGAAAGAAGTTCATGTTTGTCTCCAGGTTGCAATGGAAAAAGGTCTATATCGCTTGTATGGCAAGCGCAGTCCGCTATGGTTTTGATCGTTATGGAAGCGGTGGAAACGTGAGCACGCCCTTGTCGCGCAGCGCCTCCAGCTCTGCCTCGGGCAGCTGCAGCAGCTGCTGCAGCACCTCGCGCGTGGCGGCGCCCAGGGTGGGCGGGGCGTTGCGGATGGGCAGGCGTTGCCCGTCCAGCCGATAAGGCGGCGCAAACACATGCGTGGTGCCGGCCACGGGGTGCGGCATTTCCTGCAGCAGGCCGCCACGGCGCGTGCGCTCGCTGGTCAGGGCCTCGTGCAAGCCGGCCACGCGACCGCAGGGGATGCCGGCCGCGGCCAGGCGCTCCAGCAGCACATCGCGCGGGAAGCTGGCGATCAGCGCCTTCATCTCGGGCAGCAGGGTCAGCCGATTGCGGGCACGCTCGACATTGGTGGCATAGCGGGGGTCTTCGACGATATCCGGGCGCATCACCACCTGGCGGCAGAACTTGTCGAACTGGCTGTTATTGCCCACAGCGATGATGAGCGGACCATCCTGTGCCTCAAACATGCCGTAGGGCACGATGGACGGGTGCGCGTTGCCGTAGCGCTGCGGGTCGTGGCCCAGCAGCATGGCGTCCAGCCCGTAGTAGCCGGTGATCATCAGGCCGCAGTCGTACAGCGCCATCTCGATGTGGCGGCCCTGGCCCGTCTTGCTGCGGCGAAACAGCGCGGCCAGCACGGCCTGCGCGGCGTACATGCCGGTCATCATGTCCACGGCAGCCACGCCAAATTTCAGGGGTGGCTGGCTGGCCTCGCCGTTCAGGGCCATCAGCCCCGCCTCGCCCTGGATCACGAGGTCGTAGCCGGGCCGCTTGGCCTCGGGGCCCGAACTGTCATAGCCTGCCACCGAGCAGTAGATGAGGTCGGGTTTGATGGCCTTGAGCTGCTCGTAGCCCAGGCCCAGTTTCTCGGCGCCGCCGGTCTTGAAGTTCTGGACCACCACGTCGCACTGCGGCAGCAGGTCGCGGATGATCTTCACGCCTTCGGGCGTCTGCAAGTCCACCGTGATGGACCGCTTGTTGCGGTTCATGCTGTTGTAGTAGGTGGTCTCGGTCTTGCCGATGCGCATGCCCCAGTCGCGGGTGTCGTCGCCGCGGCCGGGGTGTTCCACCTTGATCACGTCGGCGCCAAAGTCGGCCAGCACCTGGCCGCACAGCGGGCCCGCAAACACACGCGAGAGGTCGAGCACACGCACACCTTCGAGCGGAAAGTCCATGCCCTCAGGCAGCGGGGGGGTCGGTGTTGTGGTGGTGGTCATTTCGTAGTGTCGGGTTGGGTAGCGCCAGCGGCAGGGGCCTGGCGCAAGCGTGCGAAATCGGCCGGGCGTTTTTCCAGAAACGCACCAATGCCTTCGCGGGATTCTTCGGTGGCCTGCGACTGCACCATGAGCTGCGCTTCCAGCTCCAGCTGGTCGGCCAGTGGCTGCGCATAGGCGCTGCGGCACAGGGCCTTGATGTTCGCCATCGCGGTGTCAGGCCCGGTGGCCACCTGTGCGGCCAGGGCCACAGCCTGGGCCAGTGCCTCGCCCGGCTCGGCCAGGCGGTTCACGGGGCCCAGCGCATGCAGCCGCTCGCCCGAGATGCGTTCGCCCGTGAGGCACAGCTCGGTCAGCACCTGGCGCGAGACGAACTCCGCCAGAAAGGCGGTGGCGCCGCCATCGGGCGTGAGGCCCACCTTCACATAAGCCACAGAGAACACGGCGTTGCGCGCGGCCACCAGCATGTCGCAGGCCAGCGCCAGCGAAAGGCCGGCACCGGCCGCAGCACCCTCCACCGCCGCAATCACCGGTTTGCGGCAGTCGCGCACGGTGCGGATCAGGTCGTGCAGGCCTTCCAGCTTGGCGCGGCGTTCTTCCACCGGCAGCTCACGCCGCTTGGCCAGCTGGCGCAGGTCGCCGCCCGCACAAAAGTGCCCGCCCTCACCCGTGAGCACGATGGCGCCCACGGTGGGGTCGGCCTCGGCCTGCGCCAATGCCTCGGTCAGCGCCGCGTAGAACGCGGGCGACAGCGCATTGCGCGCGGCGGGGTTGTTGTTGGAAAGCACGAGCACCGCGCCCTCGCGGCGTTGCAGCAGAACTTCGTTCATTTCACTCTCCGGTTCCGGGCGACGCAACTCAGGCGGTCGCTCATTCCAGTGGTCAATAGCGCTGCCTGCCACCCGCATCGCGTGCAATGGGCGCGGACCAGGCCAGGGCTCCCGCGCAAGGGCCGCCCCGCCGCGCCGGGAGCGTCCCCCTGCCCGCAGCGCGCAGCGCTGCGAGAGCGGGGGGAAGGCGCCGAAGGCGACACAGGGGGGTGTTTCATTTCCTACCAAGTTCAATGAAGCGCGCCAGATGGTGGTCTTCATCGCCAAACTGGTGGTCCACCATGACCAGGCGCTTGGCGTAGTGCGACAGGGGTAGCTCCCACGTCATGCCGATGCCGCCGTGCAGCTGGATGCTTTCCTCGGCCACCAGCGCGCCGATGCGCCCCATGGTCAC
>LNEG01000023.1 GCA_001464865.1 Burkholderiales bacterium Ga0074133 | reverse complement strand
TACGTGACCACCATCGTGCTCGACATCCTGCTGGGCTTTGTGGCCGCGATGATCGTGGCCTGGTTCAGCCGCCAGCGCGAGTTCCGCGCCGACGCAGGTGCCGCACAGCTCATGGGCCGCCGCCAGCCCATGATCAACGCGCTGGCCCGCCTGGGTGGCATGCACCCCGCGGAGTTGCCCAAGAGCATGGCTGCGATGGGCATTGCCGGTGGCATCGGCAAGTTCTTCAGCACCCACCCGCCCATCGAAGAGCGGATTGCCAAGCTGCAGAACGCGCAGCAGCAGTAAGTGCGGGCCGGCTGGGCAGGTTGCGGCTCGGCTCCCCTGCTGCCCCTCTCCTCTCAACACCGCCACAGGGTTTGCGCCCTGTGGCGGTTTTCTTTGGTGGCGACAACGCCCCCTGGCCGTGCGTGCGTCAGCGGTCTTTGCAGGGGGCGGGGTCCGTGCAGACGCTCAGGCCCGGGCTCAGGCTTGTGTCTCGGCTTGCCGGCCCTCAATCTGCGCCAGGATGGTGGGGTCTTTGATTTTGTCGTCGGCGCTGAGCAGCAACAGCTTGGACAACACCTCGCTGGTGCGCTGGTCGTCATCCACAAAAGGCAAAGCCACGGATTTTGGAGAGGCCTTGCCCGCCGGCACGATGCACAGGTATCCGGCCGGGATGACGTGAATCACCGCCGTGCCCAGGTGCAGGCGGTAGCTCGCGCGCTTGCCCTGGATGATGGCGTGGTGCCCCTCCACGCTCACGTTCTTCAGACCCAGGCTGGGGAGCAGGGCGCTCACCAGCGCCACCCGGGCTTGCTGCACCTCGGCAGAATGTTCATCGCTGTCGGCGGCACCTGCGGTGATCACCAGGTCCAGGTCGCGCATGGCCTCGGAAAAACCGAGGGCCGGGGCCTCTTCCAGGGCCACGCGTTTGCCCTGGCGGGTGAACGCAATCTCGCCCAGCACGGTGGCCTCCTCCTCGGTCAGGAAGTGGTGGACATCGGGCAGCGACAGCTCCACAGCCAGGTCGGGTGCCAGGCGCTTGCGGGCCGTGCAATCGCCTTCGCTGCCATCCACCCGCCACCCCCGTGCCGACAGGATCGCGCCCAGCACCGAGGTTTTGACGCGGCGCCCCTCGAAGCGGCGTGACAGGTCATGCGCCTCGCGCTCGGCGGGCGTCAGCACATAGCACTCACGAAACGCCTGCTTGAACGGTTGCACCAGCGACGACTGCACGGCGTGCCGCTGGCACGCAATCAAGCGACCCGTCGCCAGCATCGAATGGACGTGGGCGATGGTCAGGGGCTGCTCCACCGGCAGGGGTGCATCGGCCAAACGACCCTCCGCGTCCAGCAGCCGCAGTTGGGTCAGGCTGTCGTCCAGCAGGCCCAGTTCGCCGCCCGGTGTTTGCAGGTACAGCGCGGTCAGCAGATGCCGGGCCATGGGCAGGTTGGCGAGTTCTTTCAGTTGCTCCGGTGCCAGCGCACGGCCACTGACCATGAGGCTTTCCAGGGCGGTGCGGTAGCGCTTGCTTTGGTCCTTGAGCAGGTCGAGCTGCGCCAGCAGCGGTGCCAGGCCGGGGTCTTTCTTCAGCGCAGGGGGCAGGCTCTTCAAGGCCTTGCCAGCCTTGCTAACCTGCAGCTGCGGCTGGAACTTGACCAGGCTCAGCTCCACGGCGTACTCATCTTGCTGCCAGGTCCAATCCTGGGCGGTGTAGGCGCTGGCATCAAGTGACCATTCCAGTTCGGTCACGTCCGCAAAACCCGCGTTGTGCGCTAACTGCACCAGCCCTGCGGCGGCGGCATCACGCACATTGGCCGTGCGCTCGGAGCCATACATCTTCGATGCCTGCTTGCCCGCGCCTTTGAAAAAGGCAAACCGCTCGCGCAAGTCTGCATCATCCCGAATCGGCACCATGCCCCAGACGCGAATGTGCTCTTGGGAGAGCTTGCCCAGCATGCCGGCCAGCTTCTTGTCTTCCACGCCCTGCACCGCGTTGATGCGGTT
Organism: Burkholderiales bacterium Ga0074133; assembly: GCA_001464865.1. GTDB lineage: Bacteria > Pseudomonadota > Gammaproteobacteria > Burkholderiales > Burkholderiaceae_C > Acidovorax. The sequence continues at coordinate 9,259 of LNEG01000023.1, read as the reverse complement.
CACGGTGACTTTCAGGTGCTTGTACTTCTTGTGCCATGCCAGAAGCAGTTCACCGGATTTGCCCGCGCGCTGGAGGTGTTCCTTCAACAGCGCCACATCGAAATACGCGTTCGCATCGGCCCGCTCGCACTCGCGCATGAAGCGGTACAGCGGCGCGGCGCTGCCCCAGCCCAGAGCCTCCAGCACTTCGTCGGCCTGGGCGCGGCAGTGGCGCAGCAACTGCAGCAGAACCTCGGGGGTGAACTGGCGCAGCTCAGCCACCAGCTCCGCAGATTCCGCTGCACTCAGGGGGCGCACGTTGCAGATCAGTTTCAAGGCCCGCGCAGCAGGGCGCTCGGCATCGGTCTGAACCAGGCCGAGGATGGGCGGTGGAGACGGCATCTGCGCCAGCAGCCGTGCGCCTGCCACCACGAACCGGACACCACTCAGGCTGCGTTCGGTGTGGTGGTCGTATTCCACGCCCCAATGGTCTGCGAGTCGGCCTAGCGCGCTGATGGCCTCGGCCAGTGGTTTGGCGCAGTGGGCGTACACCCAATCCAGCGCCTCGGGTTTGAAGTCTTTCAAGATTTCTTCCTTCTGCCGCAAGCAATCGCTCACAACCCGCGCACCGCGCGGCCACTCCACATTGAACAGGCGTTGGACCCATGCAGAGCTCAGAGGACCGAAGCGTGCGTACGGGTGTGGCAGATCATCTGCCAAGTCGGTCAGGCCGAAAAACTCGGCGGTGCGCATGCGGCCCTCACACTCGCCGTGTTCCACCTGCGGTGGTGGCTGGAACTGCTCGTCCACCCAGGTGTCGCACGAGTGCTCCATCAAATCCAGCAAGGCATCCAACTGGGCGCGCGAGGACTGCATTTCGCAAATCAGTCGGCCCAGCGTGTCGGGGGCGGGCTCCAGGAAGGGATGGAAGCTGCGGGTCAAGGCTTTATTGAGTTCCGCAAGCCGGTAGTCCCTGTACGGCTCTTGAGTCTGCACGCGAATCCGCTCGCGCTCCGCGTTCATCCAGCGCGGTGCGGCGCATTCGGTGCGGGCGGCGGGATGGCTCAATTGATGGCGCAAGCGCTCCAAGGCGAGATGGCCGGTGTAATCCCGCCCCCACTTCTTGACGGCCGCGGTCAGCAGATCGCTCATGTCGCGTGCGAAGCTCCACACACTGTCTGCCCGCGCCCGCATGTTGGGGATGCTTTCATGCAGCACCGGGAACATGAAGAAATCTGCCAGGTGCTGTTCGGCCTCGTCGCCGAACTCCTTGTGCAGTGCCGTGCAAAACGGTGAATCCTCACCGTCTTTGCGAATGGCGCGCTCGTCGTCATCTAGGCTTCGGCCTGCGTCCTTGGCCGCTTGCACATAGCCCAGCAACCAGGCCTCGAAACGTTGAACCCTAGCGTGCTGCGTTGCGCTCGCCTTCCACTGCTCACTCTCACTCATGGGTTCCTTTCATCCGCCGACCAGCGGGCGCAATCTCAAAAAAACGGCGTGCGAGCTGTCCGTCAAATCCAACTGCGCATGCGACCGGTACAACATGCCATCGACCACCATCTGGAACTCACCCGCCTCGAACGCGGCAAGGGCCCGTTGAATCTCGGTCTGCTCGTGCACCGCCAGCTCAGGTTCGCTGGCAGGCTCTGGTGGCCGGGGCAAGGCCACGCGCCCCTGCGCCAGGCCCTCATCAATCAAGGCCGGTGTCAGGGTAGGTGTGGGGTGTGCTGCCCGTGTCGCAGAAGCTGCACTGGCACGCACAATGCGCTGCAAGGCCAGGTGGGCCCGCACGCTGATGGCAATCAGCTCACGGGTCGAGATCGACGGGCTATCCATCTGAAACGCCACCTGGCCCTGGTGCAGGCCAGGGTTCTGGCGTTCAGCGATTTCACAGTTCAACAACAAGTGGGGCATGGTGGTGGGTTCCGTCTGCGGCCAACAGGCTCTCAGGCTCTCAGGCGCCAGTGCGCACGAAGACGGCAATGTCGCCATGGCTGTCCTTGATCAGCAGTTTGCCGCCCAGCAGCCGTACTGCGGTCTCCTTTTCGCTGGTGTCATCGCTGTCCTTCGCTGCAAAGGCCTGCTTCAACACGGAAGCCTCGAGCGTGTAGCGGAGCGACCATTCCCTCACGTGGCTTGCATGTTTGATGAAGCTGCCGGTGCCGTCGGGCTGGAGGGACAAGTAGAGTTCCATGAACCCCGGCGTGTTCTGCTCGTTCGCCCAGCTCCCATGAATGTCCGACGCGGAACCGACTTCGCTGGTTGAAGGCCAAAGTGCCGTGAGCTCTTCCTGGCTCAGGCCCTTGGTCAAGTTGTGCGTGATCTCGATAGCCTTGTCGAGGATCTTCTCCAGTCTCTGCGTCATGGTGTTCGTCTCCGCCGGTTGATCAATCCACCCACTCGCCCTGGGCGATCCGCGCGTCCATGACCGCCAACAGGCGGGTCGCATCGGCAGAGGCGCCGCGAACCTCAATGCTCGACTCCAGCAGCATCTTGGCGTGCTCCAGGCGGGCCTTGTTCGGTCTCCAGTGCTTCAGCAGCACATCGGCTGCAGCCCAACGGTGCCTGTCCAGCGCCATGAGCATGGGGTCGTCGGCGATCTGGCGATAGAACATGGTGTTGTTGCGCCTGATGGCGTTCGCATCGGCGCCACGCTGGAGCAGCAGCTCGATCACCTCCACGCTCCCATCGCGCGCGGCAGCGTGCAGCAAACCGACGTCGTCGGCGTCGAGCAGGTTCAGATCGCCACCGGCGTCCAGCATCATGGCGACGACATCGGCGTGGCTGTGCCCGGCCGCCTCCAACAACAGGGGTACAGGGGTGTGTCCCTCAAAGTACGCGAACGGCGTGTGAGGGTGGACTCCCTGTGCCAGCAACGCCCGCACCTGCTCCACGTCGTGGCGCCACGAGGCCATGAAGAGGTCACGTGCCGACTCGCCCGTGTAGGCATCGTGTGGGGCCGAGGGGCCGATGCCGCGTGCCTCGAAGAAGCGCACGACATCCGGCAGAGTGCCCAGCGACCAGCGCAGGTTTTCGCCGTTGTCCAGCGTCTGGGCCAGGTCCACCCCCAGCGACTCGGCGAATTCGAGAAACTGGGGAATGGGGTCACCGGTGTGCGTGCTCAGGTTGAACAAGGCAGGCCGACCACTGTCGTCGAGCGTGTGCGGGTCGGCACCGGCTTCGGCGAGCAACCGGCAGCACGCCACGCTGCGCGTGCGCAGTGCCACATACAGCGGCGTCTGCCCGGCACCGTTGCGCAGGGTGGTGTCGGCACCAGCCTTCAGCAGCAGGCCCAACACCTCGGCCGAATCGTTGTTCACCGCCAGATGCAGCGGCGTGCGCCGCCCGTTAGACAGAATTCGCTTGGTGCCCGACTGCACGTTCAGGTCGGCCCCGGCGGCGATCAGCAGCTTGACGATAGGCTTCTTGTTGCGCAGCACGGCGTAGTGGATGGGCCAGGCGCTAGGGCGTACCGGCAGGTTGGGATCCACCCCCTTGGCCAGAAGCCGCTTGATCTCGGCGGATTTGCCCTTGTCCAGCGCGGTCATGAAGGCGAAGTCGTCATCGAAGGCCGCCAGCGCTGCATCAAACTCGGCTTCCTTGGCCTTGGCCGTGCCGATGCGCACGAGCTTGGTCACGTGGCCGGTGCGGCTGTCGTCGGTGCTGGCGCGCAGGTGGGTGGCACCCAGGGCCAGCCATTCCTGAAGCAGCTCGGCGCTGTCGATGCCCAACTCCATGAAATACAGCTCAAGTCGCCGCCCAAAACGCTGCAGCTTGGACAGCTGGATCGCACCGTCGCCCGCGCTGACGCAGCGCAAGCCGAGCGCGGCCAGAGCCTGGCGGGCTTCGTCCCATTTTTCCTGCCGGGCGGGCTCCAGCGCGGTAGCCCAGCGCTCCGCAATGGTCTCATTCTCAAAACAGATAGTGGCTTGGGTCCAGACTTCAGACATGGGGTCTCGCTTGTTTTCCTATCGCTTGGGGCATGGCGGTGGGCTCCGTCTGCAGACGCGCAGGTCGTGCCCAAATTCTAGAAGTGGGGAATGGCGCATGGCTGGACAATTTGTCAACCGCTTCATGCCACCGGGGTGCCCGACAACGGTGCTTGTGTCGCTGCTCGCTATGGTGTTAGCTGCGCTTGCGGGGTTTGTGCGACAAAGCCTTTCGCATGGGGGCGTTTGCGACTGTTTTCCCTCTCATCCCTTGTGGATCTGCTCATGTCCCCACGTCGTTCTTCCGCGGCACTGGCTGGCAGTCTTGTCGCCAGTGGTGTAGTGGTCTTTGTTGCTTTCGTCCAAGCCCAGGCCCGGGATGCCGCCGCAACGGCCGTGGCGCGCAAGATGGTCCACTGGCGCCGCGACATCCATGTCCACCTTGAACTCTCGGGCCACGATGCCCACACTGCCATGCTGACGGGCGCAGCCGAAGTGCTGGCTGCGCGTGAGAAATGGGGGGAGGCCCGAAGGGACTCAGGGGGGTGGACAAAACGCCCCGCGCCACCGCCTCACCCACCTTGACTACATCCACCACTGCCGAGAGGATGCCGCCTGCTTTGCACCACCTTGCATCACCGGACTTCCACCCGCCAGCGCCGCCGAGGCGCGCGCAGCGCATGGCGCTTTCGGTACTCGGCCGGGGACATGCCGGTGTAGCGCACAAAGATGCGACGGAACGCCGCCGGGTCGGCGTAGCCGCAGGCTACCGCGATGCTGGGCACGCTCTCCAGCGTCACCTCCAGCAGCACCTTGGCGCGTGCGCAGCGCAGGCTGTGCAGGTGGTCCAGCGGTGACTGTGACAGCTCCAGCTGAAAATGCCGCAGCAAGGTCCGTGGGCTGACCGCCGCAGCCTCTGCCAATCGCACCAGCGAGTAGGGCTGGTCGAGATGGCTCTCCATAAAGGCGATGGCGCGGGCCAGTGTGCTGTCGCGGGTGGCCGGGATGTGCTGTTGGGCATGGGCCTGCAGCGCAGCCCGGGCCCGTTCGGGGTCGGGGCGGAACACGCTGGCGCACACCTGGGCCAGTTCATCTCCCATGGCGTGGCGCACCAGCGCGGTCGCCATGTCGCTCAGGCCGTGGGGCAGTTCGCAGCTCAGCCAGGGGCCGTCGTCGGTAACGTCCTGGTCTGTCACCAGGTGGATGCCTGGGAAATCCCGTTCGAATCCCGCCATGTAGAACCAGGGCAGACTGGCTTGGCGATCTTGCAGTCGTCCGCTGGAGGCTGCCAGCCAGGCACCATTGCCCACGGTGAGAACTCTCTGGCCCTGGTCCAGCGCCATGCCCACTTGACGCGACAAGCGCTGGTGGCCGCTGGCCACATTGCGGATGCCTGGGATGTCTGCCGCATGGAACGAGGGGAGGAACAGTGCGTACGCCAAGCCCCCGGAAGGCGCATCCTGTGTTCCTTCGTCTGCCTGTGAATACACCGCCAAGGGTCCGGGCAGGGCCATGAGCGGTCGGCCTGCGGCGTCCAGCACTCGCCAGGTAAAGCGTGGGCTGGCCGCTCCTGCGCGCAGGCTCGCCAACACATTCGCGCTGCGCAGCAGGTCGATGAACTGCAGCGCGTTGCCTGCTGCGGACTCGGGCAGCAGCGGTATGTCGATGCGGAATGTGGGTGCCGTCGCAGAAGGGACAGAAGGGGCGGCCATGGCGGTATTGGCTTGTTGTATGGCCATTTTCGCCTGTCATGTGGGCCGTAGCGGCTCTTAGCATGAGACCGCTTGTCACTGATTTTTGTCCCTCTTTTCACGGATCTGCCCATGTACCCACGTCTTTCATCCATGGCACTTGCCTGTGGTCTTGCCGCCAGCGGTATGACTTTTGGTGCTTCCGCCCAGGCCCAGGCGCTGGACGCCGCCGGCCTGCAGGCCATTGAGGCTGCTGTGAACAAGGTCGCGCCCAAGATGGTCAGCTGGCGCCGCGACATCCATGCCCACCCCGAGCTCTCGGGTCAGGAGGTGCGCACTGCCAAGCTCGTGGCGGAACACCTCAAGAAGCTGGGCATGGAAGTGCAGACCGGCGTTGGCGGCACCGGCGTGGTGGGCACCCTGCGCGGAGGTCTGCCGGGCAAGGTAGTGGCTCTGCGCGCCGACATGGATGCGCTGCCGGTGCAGGAGAACACCGGCCTGCCGTTTGCGAGCAATGCCAAGGCCAACTACCTGGGCAAGGAGGTGCCGGTGATGCACGCCTGCGGCCACGATGCCCACGTCGCCATGCTCATGGGCGCTGCGGAGGCGCTGGCGGGCATGAAGGCGCAGCTGCCCGGCACTGTCAAGTTCATCTTCCAGCCCGCCGAAGAGGGCGCGCCGGTGGAGGCGGATGCCAATGGCAAGGTGCCCAGCTTTGGCGCCAAGGCCATGATCGAGGCCGGTGCGCTCAAAGACGTGCAGGCGATCTACGGCCTGCACATCACGGCCAACCTGCCGGCAGGCGTGGTGGGCTACCGCAGCGGCCCGCTGATGGCGGGGTCGGACAACATCACCATCCAGATCGAGGGGCGCGGCGGCCATGGCTCGTCGCCGTGGTCGGCCATCGACCCCATCGTGGCGGCCAGCCAGGTCGTGCTGGGCCTGCAGACGGTGGTGAGCCGCCAGCTCAACATCAGCCAGGAGCCCGCGGTCATCACCATCGGCCAGATCCAGGGCGGCACCCGCTACAACATCATCCCGGACAACGTGGAGATGCTGGGCACCCTGCGCACGTTTGATGAAGGCATGCGCCAGGAGGCGCTCCAGCGCATCACCACCACGGCGGAATCCATTGCAGCGTCCAGCGGCGCCAAGGCCAGGGTGCGCTTTGGCCCGGTGGCCTACCCCGTCACCACCAACCCTGCTGCGCTCACGCAGGCCTCATTGCCCGCGCTGAACCTGGCCATGGGCGGCAAGACCATGGTGATCCCCAAGGTCAGCGGTTCGGAGGACTTTTCGGAGTTCCAGAAGGTGACGCCTGGGTTCTTCTACTTTCTGGGTGCGCCGCCCAAGGGCAAGGAATTCACCAAGGCCCCGCCCAACCACTCGGCGCTGTTTGATGTGGACGAAGACCAGTTCCCGGTGGGGGCGCGCAGCCTGGCGGCGCTGGCGGTGGATTTCCTGAAGCGGCCTTGAGGGCAGTGCGCGGGTTGTCCCGCGCAGCCCCCGTCAGGGCAGCTTGAACACGTCGCGCAGAAAGCCCGCCACCGGGTGGCGCGCTGCCGGCAGGTTGATGACCGTGTGCGGCCCGCCCGGTATCAGCACGATGCTGGCCAGCTTGTGGTTGCGCAGTGCTGTGCCACAGTGGCCAGCAGCGGCGGGGTTGCCCACCCAGCTGTTGGCGGGCGAGAAGAACGGGTCGGTCGAGCTGATGACGTTCAGCACCGGCTTGTCTTCCGGCAGGGCCGTGTTGTGGCTTGCCACGAAGTAGTTGTTCTCGCAGCTCCACGAGAACACGATGCGGCCCGCAAACTCGTTGCCGCGGTAGCGCGCTACGGCCGTGGCGCCTTCGCTGGTGCCGGCCAGCACCCAGCGTGCGGGGTCTGCCCAGGGTGCCTGGGCCAAAGCCTGCACCGCCAGCGCCACTTCCGACTGCCGCAGCGCATGAATACGCTCGTACACCTCGGTCGACACGGGCGACTTGTAGGTCAGGCGATCGGGCAGCGCGAACGAATCGGGCGCCACGCTGGCAATGCCCTGCGTGGCCAGCCACTGCTGCCATTCGCCAATGGCCTTGAGCGCCAGGCCCGATGAGCCGTGCATGAACACCACGACCGGGGCGCGCTCGCGTACGCTGGTGGGGGCGTCCTTCCACAGCCCGGTGAACACCTCGCCGCCCGTCACCCGGGCCGGCAGCACCACGGCGGCGCGGTCCATGACGGCGCGGGCCGATTCCGCCGTGTGCACTACAGCTGTGCCCTGCGTGCTGCCCGCGGGCGCCTGCGCCCATGCGGCAGAGAAAAGGGCCGCCGCCAGTGGCAGGCAGAGCCAGCGGGTGTTGATCGTCATCTTCATGGCGGGTTCCTCCTGCAGCCGAATGTAGGCAGGTGCCTTTGATGCGTCCAATGAATACTGCAGCCACATTCATAATCCATATGCATGAATCTCAGTGAGCGCCAATTGCGCCTTTTTGTGACGACCGCGGCCCTGGGCAACATCTCGCGGGCGAGCGAGGCCCTGCACATCAGCCAGCCAGCGCTCACCCGCGCCATTGCGGTGTTCGAGGGGCAGATGGGCGCGCCGCTGTTTGTGCGCACCACCCGGCGCGTGGTGCTGACGCCCGAGGGCGAGGCGTTCCTGCCCACGGCCAAGCGTCTGCTGGAAGACCTGGCCGAGGCGGGCCGCATGTTCTCGCCGCAGGGCCTGGGCATCAAAGGGCAGGTCACGGTGGCGGTGGGCAGCTCGTTTGGCTCCATCGTGCTGCCGGGGGCCATCGCAGCGTTTCAGGCGGCGTACGCTGGCGTGCGCCTGCGCGTGGTGGACGACAACAGCGAAGGCATCGCGCGCAAGGTGCGGCTGGCCGATGTGGACCTGGGCATCGGCTCCGCCGTGGGCGATGTGGATGCGCTGGCCTGCCGCCGCCTGCTGACGGCGCCGCTGGGCCTGCTGGCGCCACCCGGGCACTTTGACATCACCGACGCCGATGCGCAGGGCGTGCAGCGCCTGCCGCTGCTGCGCGAGAATGCCGACACCAGCATCATGCAGCTGCTACGCATGCACGGCTCGGCGCTGCTGGCGCCCATGTCGCAGGGGGTGGAGGTATCGAGCCTGGCCATACAGCTGGCGCTGGCCGATGCGGGCGTGGGCGTGGCCGTGCTGTCGGCCCTGGGCGCATCGCACCCGCTGGCGCGCGGCATGCGGTTTGTGCCGCTGCAGCCGCAGGTGGAACGCGAGCTGTTCGTCATGCGCCGCCGCGACCGGCCGCCGAGCCTGGCGGCACGCGCGTTTGAAGACGCCGTGGTGCGCCACCTGCCGCAGGCCGCGCTGCGGCCCGAGGTAACGCTCAGCGCCTGAACACTGTGCTCAGGCCCGTGCGCCCAGCAGGCTGCGCGCCACCGCTTCGCCTACCTTGATGCCGTCCACGCCGGCCGACAGAATGCCGCCCGCGTAGCTGGCGCCTTCACCCGCCGGGTACAGGCCGGCAGTGTTCAGGCTCTGCAGGTTCTCCCCCCGGGGGATCTTGAGCGGCGACGAGGTGCGCGTTTCCACCCCGGTCAGCACCGCGTCGTGCATGTCAAAGCCCTTGATCTTGCGGCCGAACACCGGCAGCGCCTCGCGCAGCGCCTCGATGGCGTAGCCGGGCAGGGCGGCGTGCAGGTC
>LNEG01000022.1 GCA_001464865.1 Burkholderiales bacterium Ga0074133 | reverse complement strand
GCTACCAACAACACCAAACGTCCGCCGAGCGAAGCCTTGAATTATATACCGGTTTTTATCCCGCTTGCAACTCAGTGCGACTTCTTTTTTGCACCACCGTCAGACACAAGGGCCAACTTCAGCACAACCACCAAACACGCCCCAGAACCAAGCCCAAGAGCATCTTCAGCAGCCCCACCACCTCAAGCCACCTTTGCAAGTGGCTCTCAGTACCGAAGCCCTCAAGTATAGCACACGAAATTCGCAAAAAAAGGAAGGGAGCGAAAAAATTAGAGGCGCCACTTCTCCAGCAACTTCTCCGGCCCGAGGCTGTCGTAGCTCTCAAAGGGTTGATGAATCCAAGGATTTGTCGGTAGAAACTCTACCGAGTAGTCCGCGGTAAACGAGGATATCCCCTTGGTCCAGATCACCGCGCTACGCAGCTCGCTAATGGGAGCATAGTTGGTCTTGAGCATGTTGATCACAGCATGCAACGTATGGCCAGAGTCCGCCAAGTCATCTACTAGCAACACCCGCCCAGCGATTTCGCCCTTGGGAGTCGTGATGAACCGCGCGATGTCGAGGTGTCCTTGGACCGTTCCAGCCTCAGCTCGGTAAGAGCTTGTCGACATGATCGCCAAAGGCTTGTCAAAAATGCGACTGAGAATGTCACCAGGACGCAAGCCGCCCCTGGCCAAGCACAGGATGGTATCGAACTCCCAGCCCGACTGATGGACCTTCAATGCGAGCTTCTCGATGAGGCTATGGTACTCGTCGTAACTAACGTACAGGTGCTTGCCGTCTTCGGTCAACATATGGGCTCCGTATCAAATGAACTGCAGCAAAAACGTATGCTGTCAAACGGCGATGTATGGATGGCGCATCATGATTGTGTGATCGCGATCAGGGCTCGTAGAGATCATGTCAATCGGAACACCGGTAACCTGCTCGATGCGCTGAAGGTAGGTGCGCGCTGCCTGAGGCAGCTTGTCATAGTCAGTAATGCCAACCGTTGAGTCAGACCACCCTGCAAGCACTTCGTACACCGGCTTGCATCTGGCTATGTCATCAGCCCCCATCGGCAGGAGATCAATGTGTGCGCCATCCAGCTCGTAGCCAGTGCACAGCCGCAGCTCTTGCAGACCATCAAGCACATCCAGTTTGGTGATGCAGAGCCCCGAAAGTCCATTCACCTGCGCACTTCGTTTGAGCAGTGCGGCATCGAACCATCCACACCGGCGACTCCTGCCAGTAGTCACGCCCTTCTCTGCGCCCACCGTGCTCATGTGATAACCAGGCGTGCCCGGGTTCTCCCAGTCAAGTTCCGTCGGGAATGGACCGCCACCTACCCGAGTGCAGTAAGCCTTTGTGATTCCGAGTACGTAGTGGAGCATGCCTGGTCCGACGCCTGCGCCTGCAGCCGCGTTGCCAGCAACGCAGTTGCTGGAAGTCACGTACGGGTAGGTACCATGATCCACATCCAGCAGGGTCCCTTGGGCGCCCTCGAACAGCAGATTGGCACCGGCAGCATTGGCTTCGTTCAGCTCACGCGACACATCCGCCATCATCGGCTTAAGCAGCTCCGCATGACGCATTGCCTCTGAATACACAGCATCGAACTGCACCCGACCCTCAACGAGGTAAGGGCGAAGGGCATCGCCAAACGCGAACGTAGTCGAATTCAGGTAAGTGCTCAAAATGTGGTTGTGAAGATCCAGAAGCTCTTTTAGCTTCGCAGCAAATCGGTCGGGGTACTTGAGATCCTGGACTCGCAATGCCCGACGCGCGATCTTGTCCTCATATGCCGGACCAATACCCCGGCCTGTTGTGCCGATTTTCTCGGTGCCACCCTGCTCCCGAGCGGCCTCCCGGGCCACATCGATCGCTGCATGAAAAGGGAGGATCAAAGGACAGGCCTCACTGATACGCAGACGTGACCGGACCTCAACGCCAGCCTTCTCAAGGCCTTCAATTTCCTCGAACAGCTTTGCCGCGGACAAGACTACGCCGTTCCCGATGTAGCACTTCACTCCGGGGCGCATGATCCCGCTAGGTATGAGATGCAGCGCGGTCTTTACGCCATTGATGACGAGCGTATGACCTGCGTTATGACCACCTTGAAACCGCACAACAGCCTGCGCGCTTTCAGTGAGCCAGTCCACAAGTTTGCCCTTGCCTTCATCGCCCCACTGCGTGCCCACCACAACAACGTTGCGACCTTTGGTTGCTTTCATCTCAAACCCAGTTCAGTTTTCATAACAATCGATTGGCTGGACCACCCACTGGTCAGCCTTCCGGACAAGTTCGCGATCACAGCAGAACTCGTCAACTTCGCTTTCCCTTTCAGGAAGCGCGCATACAACGGTTTCGCCGGACCTGCGCAACACCGCAATCGCGGCACTCAAACCGGAGTCCCCACCCCACGGCGCACGAATGGCCGGGCGCAACGCCCTGGGCGCAACGACGGATACCACCTGTTTGATGTCGAGGCTGAATCCAGCCGCCGGGCGATTGCGCCCGAACACGGCACCCACCTCGTCATACCTCCCGCCACGTACCAAAGCGTCACTCGCGCCCGGGGCATAGATCGCGAAACGAGCGCCACTGTAATAGGCATACCCACGGAGGTCAGCCAGATCAAAACTGACATTGGCGTCCTCAAGGCGAGAAGCGAGCCACCTCAAATTCGATAGCACCAAGTCCACTCCGGGGATATCTTTCAACACCCTCTGAGCCTCGTCGAGCACAGAAATATCGCCATAAAGCTGCGGGAGCGCCAAAAGCGCCTCTCTGGAATTGCGAGGGAATTCCTTGGCCAGTTCGGTCAAGGCAGCGGTGTCTTTGGCAGCCAACGCGCAGTGAATGTTTGCCAGCTGCGCTGTAGGCAGATCCACGTCAGCAAGCAGGGCCCGTACGATACGCACGTCCGCAAGATCAATCGTGGTTTCGTGAACGCCGGCAATACCCAGACACTCGCGCGCCAGACCTAAGGCCTCGAGGTCTGCTTCTAGTCCGGCGTGACCGTATATTTCGGCACCGAACTGAAGAGGCTCCCGGGTGGCATGTGGCCGATCGGGGCGTGCATGCAACACAGGACCACAATAACAAAGCCTGGTAACACCTTTGCGATTGAGCAAGTGAGCATCAATTCGGGCGACCTGGGGCGTTGTATCAGCACGCAACCCCAAGGACCTTCCAGAAAGCTGGTCGACCAGCTTGAAAGTCTGCAAGTCCAATGCTTCACCAGTACCCGTCAGCAAAGACTCCAAGTGTTCCAGCAACGGGGGCATGACAAGCTCATAGCCATAACAACGGGCTGTGTCTAGCAGGCCGCGGCGCAGTTCTTCGATGTGCCTTGCTTCAGAAGGAAGCACATCGGCAATGTGATCCGGAAGGACCCAAGCGGACATGAGAAATGGAGAGCTGTTAAAACCGCGATTCTACCGGTAGCTGGAACTCGCTACGGGTGCGTCGAAAGAGCTCCCGCGCCGAGCCGCGAGTTCCCAAAAACCACTCTGTGGTGTGCAAGAGAAAGATCACCCCGCGCTGCCGAGCTCGATTGATCAACTCAGCAGCGCTTCTCAGGGCTACTCGGGCGGAACGCTAGTGCAACGCGCCCGCCCGCCAGGAATCGGCTACTTGCGAACAGAAGCAGGGGCGTTACCAGCCGATGGGGCGCCGCCCCGAAAGGTCTTGAAGAACTCGGATGTGGAAGGATCGACCACCATGAGATCGCCCTTCTTGCTAAAGGTCGTCTTGTAGGCTTCGAGGCTGCGATAAAACTGCGCAAACTGGGGGTCCCTACCGAATGCCTCTGCATAGATCCTTGCAGCCTCGGCATCGCCCTCGCCTTTCACCTTTTGAGCGTCCCGATACGCATTTGCAATCGTGATTTCCCGCTGGCGATCAGCGTCGGCACGTATTTTTTCACCTTCTGCAGCACCGGTAGAGCGAAGTTCGTTCGCCACGCGTTTACGCTCGGCTTCCATACGGCGGTAGACCGATTCAGTAATTGATTCGACATAGTCGACCCGCGTGATCCGCACGTCAACGACATCAACACCCCAAGGCTTTTCGCCGCGTACAGTTTCAAGCACCTCACGCTTCACATCAGCCATCAAGGCCTCGCGTTTAGCAGAAAGCAGCTCGTTGACCGTACGCTTGTTGATCTCGCCCTGGAATGCGTTACGAACTACCCTGTTGAGCTGCATTGCTCCAGCGCTCTCGTCCAAACCGACGTTACGAATGTATTCCGTGGGTTCGGAAATCCGCCAGCGCACATACCAGTCGATCACTACGCGCTGCTTTTCCGCGGTCAGCATCGGCTCCGTATCACTGCTGTCAAGTGTCAGCAGCCGCTTGTCAATGTAAGAAACGTTTTGAAAAGGCGGCGGGAGCTTGAAATTCAGGCCAGGCTCGGTGATGACCTCCTTGATCTGACCCAGTGCATACAGCACACCAAACTGCCGCTGGTCGACAACAAAGAGCATGGAGCTCATGAGGGCGAGGGCCACCATAAAGGTGGTCGCGATGAATGCAAGTCTGTTCACAGATAACTCCTATCGCGACTCACGGTCACGGGTCCGGCTGCTGTCGCGCGCACGGGAATCATTGGGTACCAAAGGCGCCGGGACGGCGGCCGTACCACTGGGCCCACCCACCCCGGAGGCCGCTCCGACAGCATCTGCGGGAGCGCCCGCCCCAGCAACGGCGCTTTGCATGATCTTGTCCAGAGGCAAATACAGAAGATTCGAGCCCTGTCGCGACTCAACGAGAACCTTCGTCACATTGCCGTAAATCTGCTGCATTGCGTCCACGTACATACGGTCCCGTGTCACCTGCGGCGCACGTTGATATTCAGCAAGAATCGAGGAAAACCGCTGAGCATCACCCTGCGCCTGAGCAACGATCCGAGCCTTGTACGCTGCCGCCTCCTCGTTCAGTCGCGCTGCTGAGCCTACTGCGCGCGGGATCACGTCATTCGCATATGCCTGGGCTTCATTCTTTGCACGCTCACGCTCTTGGCCGGCCTTCAGGACGTCATCAAAAGATGCCTGAACCTGCTCAGGCGGACGCACCCCGCCCTGCTGCAGATTGATACCTACCACCTCGACACCTACCTTGTAACGATCCAGAATCGTCTGCATCAACGCGCGTACGCGTGGCGCGATCTGGTCACGCTCTTCCGCAAGGGCAGTGTCCATACGCATTTTTCCAACCACCTCCCGGACAGCGGTCTCAGCTGCCTGAACAACTGCCGCGGAGGGGTTTTTACTCTCAAACAGCCAAGCACGCGCGTCATTGAGCCGGTACTGAACAGCAAACTTGATTTCGACAATGTTCTCGTCTTCGGTGAGCATGGCCGACTCGCGAAGACCGGTGCTCTTGATCACCGTGTCACGCCCCACATCAGCAGAGCGGATCTGAGTGACAAATACGAGTTCGTGGCGTTCGATCGGATATGGCAAGCGCCAGTTAAAGCCTGCCCCCACGGTACTTTTGTACTTACCGAACTGAGTGATAACGGCCTGCTGGCCTTCCTGGACGATGAAAAATCCAGTGCCCATCCAGATCAGGAATGCGATGCCAGCTATCACACCAAGACCAAGTCCTGCGCTCTTCATGTCGGGTTGAAAGCCTCCGCCAGAGCTTCCGCCGCTTTGGCCATTACGACCGCCACCGCCCCCCTTACCGCCAAAAAGCCCGCCGAGCTTGCGATTGAGGTCCCGCCACAGTTCGTCGAGGTCAGGCGGTTGCCCACCGTTATTGGGTCGCTGCTCGGTTCCACGCTGACCACCTGCAGGTCCTGTAGAACGGGGATCGCTTCGCGAATCGTCGTCGGACTTTTCGTCACCGCGTCCCCAGCGGGGATCATTGAGGTTCAACATGCCCCGAATACGCGCTGGAAGCAACGCCAGACGTGGGATACGGTATGGAAGATTCATGCGCGGGTCTCTGGTTTTCTATCGACGTCTGGGGTTAGACATTGTGCCCAATCAAGGCTCATCGGCAGCCAATTCAGGGGCGTGGGCTGGGGGCATGCTCGCAGGCGCCATCAATGCCCGGTCAGACAATGCGCCTCGAAGCATATCCAACCCCTCGCCAGAACGAGCGCTGACAAAAACGCGGGGCGTCGGAGTGCCGTCCACGTCAAATACATCGAGCAGACCGAGAGGACGGTAGCTCGATTCAAGCGAATCAATTTTGTTGAACACCAACAGTTGTGGGACATCTGCTGCCCCTATCTCGTGCAAGACCCTGATCACCTGCTCCATCTGCTCGGGGAACGCCGGATTGGATGCATCGACCACATGCAGCAACAGGTCCGCATCGACTGCCTCCTGCAGCGTTGCCTGAAAGGCGTCCACCAAGCCATGGGGCAAATCACGAATGAAGCCCACCGTATCCGACAACGAAACCGATCTTCCAGCACCGGCAAGGTATAGCTGACGCGTTGTCGTGTCCAGCGTAGCGAAGAGCTGGTCAGCTGTGTACGCCTGTGCCTTGACGAGAGAGTTGAAGAGCGTTGACTTCCCAGCGTTCGTGTAGCCAACTAGAGAAATCTTGAACGTGTCGCGCCGGTCTCGTTGCCGGCGCTGGGTCGAGCGCTGTCTCTTGACCTTGACCAACCGTTCACGGGTGCGTTTGATGGACTCACCAATCATCCGGCGGTCCAGTTCAATCTGCTTTTCTCCCGGGCCACCGCGTGCTCCGATACCACCCGTCTGGCGCTCAAGATGCGACCAACGACGCACGAGACGCGTACTCAGATACTGCAGCCTGGCAAGCTCAACCTGGAGCTTCCCCTCGTGGCTACGCGCCCTCTGCGCAAAAATTTCAAGGATGAGCAGTGTCCTGTCGTTGACCGGGAGTTCCAGGTGGCGCTCCAGATTACGCTGCTGCGCAGGACTGAGAGATTGATCGAAAAGCACCTCAGTTGCGCCGTACATTTGGGCAAGCGTTCGGATCTCGTCAGCTTTCCCGCTGCCTACAAACAAAGCCGCATCGGGGGCCTTGCGCTTGCAGGTCAATCGGGCTACCGGCCGCATGCCAGCCGTTTCAGCCAACAAGCCAAGCTCTTCAAGTGCTCCGTCGAAGTGGGCTGTGCCAAAGTCGACGCCCACCAAAAGAACCGGCGCCGTTCCGGACCCCACAACAGTCATCGGGGAACTCCCGAAATCGAGAGAGTCAACCCATCAACTACCCACACGAAAGACACCACCTAAGCGCCGCCGCCTTCGGTCTCCGAGCTTTCCGCTGTGGTGAAATTCACCGCCCGACCCGGAACTATCGTGGAAATCGCATGCTTGTAGACCATCTGAGTCACAGTGTTGCGCAGCAAAACCACGTACTGATCAAATGACTCAATTTGCCCTTGAAGCTTGATGCCATTGACCAAGTAAATGGAAACTGGAACGTGCTCCCGACGGAGGGCGTTCAGGAACGGGTCTTGCAAAAGCTGGCCTTTGTTGCTCACGATATGCTCCGTGTTCAAAATGTTGTTGTAAAACGTCACCTTACCACAGTGATCTTCTCACTCCTTAGAACCGCGCGATGTCCCTGCCCGACGCGAGCCTTTGAAGCTAGTCAGTATCTTTTTCAGCAAACGGGTTGCTCGACGTTTTCATCTGTATGCGAAGTGGTGTCCCCACGAGATCAAACTCCTTCCGGAAACGTCCTTCAAGGAATCGTTTGTAGGCTTCTGTCACGTGCTCAAGAGAATTACCGTGAACGATGATCACTGGAGGGTTCATCCCGCCCTGATGGGCATATCGCAGCTTCGGGCGGAACATCCCCGCCCTTTTGGGACTCTGAAACTGGACCGCCTCCAGCAGAAGCCTAGTCAACACAGGCGTTGACATTTTGCAGGTCGCAGCCCGATGGGCCTGCGCGATCGAGCTCCACAAAGGCCCTAGCCCCTGTCGCCTTCTTGCCGAAATAAAGTGCATCGAAGCGAACTTCAAAAAGGCAAGTCTCGTTTCGATGGATCGCTCGAGCAACTGACGTTGATACTCGTCTACTGCGTCCCACTTATTCACAGCCACGACGACTGCGCGACCGCTCTCCAAAATGTACCCCGCGATATGGGCATCTTGGTCGGTAACGCCTTGGGTAGCATCGAGCAGTAACAAAACCACGTTAGCCGATTCAATCGCTTGGAGCGTCTTGACAACCGAAAACTTCTCGATCGCCTCGAAAACCTTGCCTTTGCGGCGAAGGCCTGCCGTATCTACCAGCTCGAACCTCTGTCCGTCACGCTCGAAAGGCACCGTGATTGCATCACGCGTGGTGCCGGGCATGTCGAACGCAACCAAGCGCTCTTCGCCAAGCCATGTATTGATCAGCGTTGACTTTCCAACGTTCGGCCTGCCCGCCACAGCCAACTTTATGACGCTCTTGTCGACAGAGGTATTCTCCTCGTCAGGGTCGGGAAGGTGAAGCGGCTCGAGGGCAACTTCGACCAGCCCGCGGATACCCTGCCCATGCGCTGCAGACACCGGATAGACAGCGCCCAAGCCCAGTTCATAGAACTCAGCTAGCTGCACGCCTTCAATCATGCCCTCTGCCTTGTTTGCCACAAGCACACTCGGCTTGCCGAGCCTGCGCAGATAGTTCGCGATGTCGTGGTCTTGTGCGGACACGCCAGCTCGCGCATCGACCACAAAAACGACCACGTCGGCCTCTGCAACCGCCTGCTGTGTCTGCTTGGCCATCTCACGATAGATGCCACTGGATGCATCCGGCTCGAAACCTCCTGTATCAATGACGATGTACTCGTGCTTGCCCTGCTTTCCGTTGCCGTAATGGCGGTCACGGGTCAACCCTGCAAAGTCGGCAACGATGGCATCGCGTGACTTGGTCAGGCGATTAAATAGCGTGGATTTCCCAACGTTGGGACGCCCCACGAGTGCGATAACTGGCTTCATTGGATAACCAACCGATCAATCAGGACGGAATCCGTAGACACTGCCATTACGAGAAACAACCACCAAGGTATCCGATGCCACCGCTGGCGCAGCCGCAATGCCGGATCCATCTGTCGCGAGACGGTTGAGAGGAGCTCCATCATCCCGCGACAAAAGGTGTACCGTTCCTGAATCATCTCCAAAAACGACCGAGCGCCCCAGGAGCAGTGGAGCTGTCAGCTTGCGGTGTTTGTAGCGATCGATGGCCCACAGGCGTGAGCCGTCGACCCGGTTCCACGCTACCACCACACCGTTGCTTTCCGTGCCAAACACGGCACGGTCGTCCCCGTGAACACCTTCCGAGCCACCGGCTGGCTGGGCCCATGCGACGGCGCTACGTGCAACGTTCACACATCCCACAGATGCCTGGAACGCACGCGCACAAACACTGTCGCCAACACGGCTCACGCGACCAACCAGCTCCACCAGACGCTCTACGTCATTGGTGCCACGGGGCGAAGCAAGCGGTAGCTCCCACTGCGGGACACCCGTGTTGGGATTCAACCCGACCATGCGCCCCGAAAACCCCACCACCAGCGTATCGCCCACCGCAAGAAGAACACCCGCCTGCCGAAGTACAAGCGGCTCGCCCGGGCGCTGCTGACTCCAGAGACGACGACCTGTGGATCCATCGTACGCAGCCACAGAACGGTCTGCAGACAGTACGAAAATCCGCCCTCCGGCCACCAAAGGTGGGGTAAACACCTGAGCCGGCAGCTGCTGACGCCACTTTTCCCTGCCTGATTCGAGAGCGACCAAGTAATTGGCGCGCGTCACCACGGCCGCCGTCTTCCCGTCACTCCCTGCGCCTGTAGACAAGGATTCTCCGAGGGAAGAACGCCAAACATCACTTCCAGACCTCGCATCCAAAGCGGCTACGACACCATCGGAAGACGCAACGGTAACGACGTTACCGTTCACGTGAACCTCAAGCGGAAGCTCGATCCTGCCTACTCGCGCCGTCCAAGCCTGGCGTACGCCAAGGACCGCTACGTTGGGGCCAAGCTCCGCAGCCACGGGCTTTGCAGTGCGACCACCCCAGAGGGCGCACCCCGACAACGAAGCGGCCAGCATCGCAACCCCAAGCGACCTCAACAACCCCGAGCGAAGCCCCCCCAGCATTCCAATACGCAGTATCGCCATGCTTATCGCACTCCCTGGACAGCGGAGATCTTCTCAACACCGGAAGCTTGCGGAGAAACGCCCAGCGCTCCCAGCTTGATTTCCACCAGCCGACGGTATTCCACCTTGTCATCCATTGCTTTGTACGCTTTGGTGTACTCGGAAATCGCGTCCGTGCGCTTGTCCTGCAACACGAGGATGTCACCACGGCGATCTGCAAACACCGCCTCAAACTCGGGCGGAGCGCTGGCTGACAACTGCTTCAACGCATCGTCAAAATTCTTCTGATCCAGCAAAAGACCCGCAAGCCTCAACCTTGCAATCGCCTTGAGGCCATCATCGCGCGCATTCGAACCAACCCAGCTCAATGCGTCTTTCGCGCCGTCAAGGTTGCCCGCATCAACCATCGCCTTCGCGACCGCAAGACCTGCATGTGCGGCCTGCGCGGTCCCGGCGTATTTGTCTCGGATGTCCCCAAAAGCCTGCGTCATCCGCGCCTGATCACCGCTACGCACTGCAACATCCACAGACTCGAAGAGCGCTGCCGCCTGACTGGCCTGCCGGTTTTGCCAGAACTGGTAGCCGTTCCAGGCTGCCACGGATCCGGCGACCACGATGACTACGCTACTGATGAGCGCACCCCAGGTATTCCAGAAGTGCTTGAGCTGGTCAAGCTGTTCTTGTTCTTCGAGATCTAGATGTTTTGCCATGAAATAACCTGTGCTTAGCCGTTGGATTGTAGGGTCGACGCCCATTGCTCGATGGAGGCCAATGGATGCTCGGATTGCGCGCCCTCGCCATCCCGCAACGCCTTGACGGTCACCATGCCACGCGATAGCTCATCTTGTCCGAAAATCACAGCTCGAATTGCGCCGCTGGCATCCGCTTTCTTGAACTGGGACTTCATGCTACCCATCCCTTCGGCACCAGCAGGAGCAGCATGCATTTGCACGGAAACGCCCGCGCGACGCAGTTGCTCGATCACCTTCATTGCAGACGGAACTTCAGCGGGAGAAGGTATCACGGCATACACATCGGCGCAGACCTGGGGCGCTTCGCAAGCCTGCTCCTTGAGCAACTCCAGTACCCGCTCCACTCCCAACGCCCATCCGACGGCTGGGGCGGGTTTACCACCTACCTGCGCGATCAGATAGTCATAACGCCCGCCCCCGCAAATCGTGCCCTGCGATCCCAGTTGATCCGTAACGAACTCAAAGACAGTGAGGTTGTAGTAATCCATTCCTCGGACAAGCCTGGGATTTACGCTCCATTGCACGCCATTCGCCGTCAGGATGGCCTTTACACCATCAAAATGGGCAATCGACTGTGGACCGAGAAAATCAATCAGTCGCGGAGCAGAATCCACGATCGCCTGCATGGCCGGGTTCTTTGTATCGAGGATACGCAAAGGGTTGCTGTGCAAACGCCGGCGGGCATCCTCATCCAGGACGTCGGCATGCTGCTCGAGATAAGCAATCAGGGCTTCACGATGAGCCTTGCGCTCATGGGGCTCGCCAAGACTGTTGAGCTCCAGACGCACGCCCTTCAGACCCAGTTCACGCCACAGCCCGTCAGCGAGCAAAATGAGTTCAGCGTCCACTTCAGGACCCGGGAAACCTAGTGCCTCAGCCCCGATTTGATGGAATTGCCGATAGCGTCCGCGCTGAGGCCGTTCGTGCCTGAACATGGGCCCCATGTAATAGAGGCGCTTACCACCCTCATAAAGCATGGAGTGCTCTACCACAGCGCGCACCACCCCTGCCGTCGCTTCCGGGCGAAGCGTCAATTGCTCACCGTTGAGCCGGTCTTCGAAGGAATACATTTCCTTTTCGACGATGTCGGTCACCTCCCCCAGCCCGCGGACGAAAAGCGCCGTTGGCTCCACGATGGGAGTACGAACATTTCGGTATGCGTACCGTGCCATCAGTCCGCGAACCTTATCCTCAAGCCATTCCCACCGCGCCGACTCTGACGGAAGGATGTCGTTCATGCCTTTCACGGCGGCCAGCTTGCCCGCCTTTTGAAGCGAAGTGCTCTTATCGTTGCTCACAACTGTTATGTTCCTGAATGGTGATTGCGGACGTCTCCCGTAGCGCACAACGGGCCACGTCGGAATGCACGCCACACGTTAGGTCGTTAGCTCGGATGTACGCAGGGCACCGAACCGCCGCTCGACGTACTGCTCAACAAGCTGGTGAAATTCTTCTGCGATGCGGTCACCGCGCAAGGTCATCGCCTTCTCACCATCAATGAACACCGGCGCGGCAGGCGCCTCGCCAGTACCGGGAAGACTGATACCAATATCGGCATGCTTGCTTTCACCCGGGCCGTTCACGATGCAGCCCATCACAGCCACGCGCAGGTTCTCGACCCCTGGATAACGCACGCGCCAAACAGGCATCTGCGCCCGCAAAAAGTCATCGATCTGCTTGGCCATCTCCTGGAACGTGGTGCTGGTCGTGCGCCCGCAACCTGGGCACGCGGTGACGCTGGGTACAAACACGCGCAGACCCAGCGACTGCAGGATCTCTGATGCAACCACTACCTCTTGGGTCCTGGTTTCGCCAGGCTGCGGCGTCAGCGAGACACGAATGGTGTCACCAATACCTTCCTGCAACAAAACAGAGAGGGCGGTGGCAGAGGCGACCGTACCCTTCGTGCCCATTCCAGCCTCGGTCAGTCCCAGGTGCAGAGCGTAGTCGCAACGCCGCGCCAGTTCTCGATAGACAGAAATCAGATCCTGCACGCCGCTGACCTTGCAGGACAGAATAATCTGGTTGCCATCAAGGCCCATGCCCTCGGCACGTTGCGCAGATTCGATCGCCGAGGTGATGAGCGCTTCGTACATCACTTGGCGCGCATCCCATGGCGTGGCACGTCGGCTGTTCGCGTCCATCAGTTCCGCCAGCAGTTCCTGGTCTAGGCTGCCCCAGTTCACGCCGATCCGTACGACCTTGTTCCAACGCATGGCGGCATCTATCATCTGGCCAAACTGGCGGTCGCGTTTGTCCCCTTTGCCAACGTTCCCCGGGTTGATTCGGTACTTGGACAGCGCCTGGGCGCAGTCCGGAAAGTCCGTCAGAAGACGATGGCCGTTGTAGTGAAAATCTCCGACCAAGGGCACGGTTTCGCCCATCCGATCGAGCTGCTCACGGATATAGGGCACCGCAGCTGCTGCTTCTGGCGTGTTGACGGTAATCCGCACAAACTCCGACCCCGCCTGGGCAAGCTCCTTGACCTGAATAGCTGTTGCAATGGCATCTACCGTATCGGTATTGGTCATCGACTGAACACGTACAGGCGCATCTCCCCCGACCGTTACTACCCTAGATCCCCAAACTACTTTAGCCTGGCGCGAACGCCTCGGCAGTGGGGACGAAATGGCGATCGGCGCACCGCCGAGCTCTTGGTTTTCCACTTATTTCACCTCGAAACGAGCAACGTTTTCACGCGAAACCGGCACCAGATCAAAGGCCTTGCCACGCACGAAGACATCCGTAGCATCTGCCCGTCCCACCACTACAGCCATCGGAAGCGGCCCGGAAACAGCGACGGTCTCGCCTGCAGACAATTTACGCTGCAAAGCCAGCGCTCCAGCGCCATCACGAACCTGCACCCATGACTCTGCACGAGCGCGCAACGTTAGCGGACCTCCTGAACCATCCACCGCGTCAGGAGCGCTTGCCGCGACAGATGCAGGCGCAGCCGCAGCCGCAGCCGAAGGTAGTTCCATAGCAGTAGCGCTCACCGGCGCTGCAGGAACATCCACGGGAAGCGGGAGAGCAGCGGAGGTTGCGGTGGCCGGGTCGCCGGCGCTTCCCGCCTGGCTGACAGGCGCCAGCGATGAGGGCTCTGCGCTCGGTGTATCAGTCGGTGTTGGTGACGACTCTGGCTGGGCCAAATCAGGCACAACCGGGGCTTGACCACGCGGAAAATAAAGGACGGCAAGGGCGCCCAGCAAAAGCCCGCCCACCACCACCACTACCGACCGGGGAACCCCAGCGCCACCAGCACCTGAGCCGGCTGAGCGAACGCTTGTTCCCTTGACTGGGGCGTTGAGTCCGGCACTGTCACTTGCAAGACTCGGACTCTTGCTCTGCGGCAGGAGTGACAAGACCTGCGCAGGATCAAGCTTGAGTGTCCGGCAGACGCTTGACGCGAGAGCCCGGACAAACACGGTGTCGGGCAAAGCGGCATAGTCATCCGACTCCAGCGCTTCAAGCTTGCTCACTGGCACCTTGAGCGCTACCGCCAAGGCCGCAATATGCAGTCCACTGGCCTGTCTGGCTTGCCTGAGCAGCCCCCCTGCAGTCAATCCGATCTGCTCCACCGCCTCACTCATTGAAAGCTCCACGCTCGTATGCGCCCATTTCGCGCGACTCAGGGAAACGCCGACGCAACTGGTCGGCTAGCTGCCGCATGGCGACCGTATCGCCCAGGGCGCGCTCCACCTTGATACCCAGCCACAGGGACTCTGAATTCGCGAACTGACTGTTATTGAGACGCCTAATGTAGAACTGGGCACGCGAAAACTCGCTGCGCCGCAAAAGAAGGGCCGCCATGTGATAAGCGACCACTGGATTACTGGCATCCAGTTCGTAGGCCTTCGTGAGCGACTGCTCTGCCTCTACAAACTGACCTGCGCCAGACTGGCAAAGACCGCGCGTCATCAATGTTTTGGCTCTGGCGCCATAGGCTGGATTGGCCAGCGCCTTTACGAATTGCTGGTCGGCATCCGCATACTTCTGCTGCTGACAGAGCAGCCAGCCGTAGTTGTGGAGCACGTTCGAATCACCAGCCTTGAGTGCCAGAGACCTCTTGAAGCTTTCCTCCGCTTGTACAGAATCGTTGACGCGCATGTAGATGAGGCCGCGCAGGTTGAATGCGTCGGCGTACCCGGGATCGGACGCCAAAGCCTGCTTCACCTCATCAAGCGCCACCGCTGTCTGACCGTTCTCAAAATAGTTGGCAGCCAGCTCCAGGCGGATCCGGGCCCTGCGCCGGGACTCCGGCTCGTCCGACGGGGTGATCAAACCCGCATCGGCATCCCGGTTCAAGGCATTGCCGCCGCCAGACGCTGCGCAGCCCTGCAATGCAGCACCGGCCAAAACGAGACCACATGCCATGAGCGCGCAACGGCCCGCTTGCCGCCAGCTATCGATCAAACCTGCCATGTGGTGTCTCCTTATTTTTGCCGGCCGCCCAAAGGCTCAGAACACCGGCTTGAGGGGAATTGTCCGCTGCTTTGCCATGCGCTCCGCCGCACGTGTCCGGTCTTTCACATCCCCTGCGAGTTGCCCACAGGCAGCATCAATGTCGTCACCCCTGGTCTTTCGAACCGTGGTGACGATACCCGCATCGCCGAGCATCTTGGCAAACTCGAGCACGCGATTCTGCGGTGATCGCAGCAGACCCGACGCGGGGAAGGGATTGAAAGGAATGAGGTTGAACTTGCAGCGCACGCCCGCGCGGCCAACTGGCTTCACAAGCCTGATCAGTTCCTCGGCGTGCTCGGGCTGGTCGTTGACGCCGTCTAGCATGCAGTATTCAAAGGTGATGAAATCCCGCGGAGCGTGCTCCAGATAACGATTGCAGGCCTCCAGCAGCTCAGTCAGCGGATACTTTCGGTTCAGCGGGACCAAAGTGTCCCGCAAGGCATCATTGGGTGCATGCAGTGACACCGCTAGCGCCACTGGACAGTCGTTCCCGAGCCGATCGATCATCGGAACCACGCCAGAGGTAGACACGGTCACACGCCTGCGAGAGAGACCGTATCCATGGTCGTCAAGCATCGCCCGGAGGGCTGGCACGAGCGCCGAGTAGTTCTGCAGCGGCTCGCCCATACCCATCATCACCACGTTGGAAATGACTCGCTCATCCACCTTGAGGCGCTTGCGCAGCGAGTGTTCTGCGAACCACAGCTGCGCAATGATTTCGCCCGTGGTCAGGTTGCGGCTGAAGCCTTGGTGCCCCGTGGAACAAAACCGGCACCCCACGGCACAACCGGCCTGCGACGAGATGCATAGCGTACCGCGATCGTCCTCAGGGATGAACACCGACTCGACCGCATTCCCATCGCCCACATCAAAAAGCCACTTTACCGTGCCATCCGAAGAGACATGCTCGGAAACCACAGGCAGGGCTTGTACATGCGCACAGCCCCTGAGCTTTTCACGCAAGCTCTTGGCGAGATCGCTCATTGCGTCGAAGTCGCAGGCACCGCGCTGGTGAATCCAGCGGAAAAGTTGCGTGGCGCGAAAACGCTTCTCACCCAGCCGCTCGCAGAAGACCGCGAGGCCGTCAAGATCAAACTCCAGAAGATTCGTCGTGGTCATCAGAATGACCCCGGGCTGTGCCGCGCGAGCACCCCCTGCGCCTCAGGCGTGTCCGACGAGGCCAGCTTGAGCAGGGGGTAAGTCATCTCAACGCGAGTAGACGTTCATGCCGGGGAAGAAGAATGCGACCTCTGCCTGGGCGGTTTCTGCGGCGTCGGAGCCGTGCACAGCGTTGGCATCGATGCTGTCAGCGAAGTCGGCGCGGATCGTGCCGGCTTCTGCCTTCTTGGGGTCGGTCGCGCCCATCAGTTCGCGGTTCTTCAGGATGGCGTTTTCACCTTCCAGCGCCTGGATCATCACCGGACCGGAAATCATGAAGTCCACCAGATCCTTGAAGAAAGGACGCTCTTTGTGCACTGCATAGAACTGCTCGGCTTCCAGGCGCGACAGGTGAGCCATGCGCGCAGCCACAACCTTCAGGCCGGCAGCTTCAAAACGGGCATAAATCTGGCCGATGACGTTCTTGGCCACTGCGTCGGGCTTGATGATGGAGAGAGTGCGTTCGATTGCCATGTTGATTCCTCAATGGTAGTTGCGGTGTTTTGTTTGCCCGTCAGGCAAAGCCTTTGATTCTAACCGGGCGCTGATAGCCCCACTCAGCGGCCTCCACCACGGCGAGGCCCTCCGGGAGGCCTCTTCTTGGCATCCTGACGGTATCGGGAGAGGCTGTCCACGCCGATGTAACCAACGGAAGTCTTCATCGGGTCCGGCTGAGCCGACCGTTGCCTGTCCACGTTGGCGGCACCTTTGCCGCGAGCACCTTGCCCCTGCGGCATGCCATCGCGGCGCGGCTTGTTGCCACGCCCTGAGCTTGGCTGTCCGGAGCCGCCATCGCGCCGTGGACCGTCACCACCCGAGCGCTGGCCAACACGCCCGCGATCGCCCGGACGCCCCCCTGCAGCCTGTCGGGTGTCCTGACGGGCTTCCGAAGGGATGGCATCTGAACGCCCCGCACTGGCCGCCTGCACTAGCGCACGGATGTCACTATCGTCCAGCTCCAGCCATGCACCTCGCTTCAGGCCACGGGGCAGCATCATGGCGCCGTAGCGGATGCGGATCAGGCGGCTGACAGCATGGCCCACCGCCTCCAGCATGCGGCGCACTTCACGATTCCGCCCCTCCGAAATCGTGACGCGATACCAGCAGTTGGACCCCTCACCGCCCCCGTCCTCGATGGAGCCGAACGACGCCATGCCGTCATCAAGCCGCACACCGTCGAGCAGCCGCTGCTTCTCTTCATTGCTCAGCGCACCCAGCACCCGCACGGCGTACTCGCGCTCCAAACCAAAGCGTGGATGCATGAGCTTGTTGGCCAGCTCGCCCGAGCTGGTGAACAAGAGCAGCCCCTCGGTATTGAGGTCGAGGCGCCCTACCGACTGCCACTTGCCCTGCATCAGCCTGGGCAACTTGCGAAACACCGTCGGACGATTTTGTGGATCGTCATGCGTGACCACCTCGCCTACGGGCTTGTGGTAAGCGATCACACGCGCGGGAGGCGGATCAATGCGATATCGGATCGGCTTGCCGTTGACCTTGACCTGGTCACCAAACTGGATGCGCTGGCCAATATGGGCTGGCTCGTTATTGACCGAAATGCGACCTTCAAGAATGAGCTGCTCCATCTCCAGGCGCGAACCGAGTCCCGCCTGCGCAAGCACCTTGTGCAGCTTGGGAGTCTCCACCTGGGGCAAGAGCACACGCTTTGCCGGCACAGCCGCAGGGGATGTTTCATCTTCGTCGAACCGGCCTGAAACCACGTCTTCGAAGTGATACCCCTCTACGACTGGACCAGGCCTGCGCTTTCCGCCCCCATCGGCGTTCGGGCGAGGTGCTTCTGCCCGGCCGTCACGACCACGAGCCTGAGGGCGGGGGCCGCGATCCCCATGCGTCCGGGGCTGCCGCACGGCTTCAACGACAGGGGCAGCCGGCCCGTCTTCCACACTCTCGCCCGCCAGCGCCTCCGAAACAGGAGCGTCCAGCACCCTATCGCTCACCACCTCTTGCACGGTAGCCGCAAGCACCGGCGTTTCAGCGGCGTGGTCGACCGCCTCCGGCACCGCCTTCTTGCGCGGGCTGCGCTTGGCCGAGGCTTTCTTCGGTGCCATGGTTCCATCAACCTCGGCGGAATGCTGCTGTCCTGCCGGCGCTTCGGATGCTGAATCGTTCATCAAGTAGTTCCCTCGATACCATCCCGGGTATCAGTGTTCGTATCGTCTTTGCGAAGATCCATCCCCGCATCTTCAAAAAGTGTCCCGTCAGCCAACGAAGCAATCGCTTCGCCCTGACTGTCGTTTGCTGCGTCTGCAAACGCAGCATCGGGCTCAGTGACGCCTTGTGCCACGGCGGCCATGGCTTGCAGCGCATTGGCGCTGCCCGATGGATCGTCGAGCACCGGCAGCTGGTCCAGAGACTGCAGGCCCATGTCGTCCAGAAACTGCCGAGTGGTGGCAAACAGCGATGGCCTTCCGACCGTTTCGCGGTGTCCGATGACCTCTACCCAGCCACGGTCCTCCAGCTGCTTGATGATGAGACTGTTCACCGTCACGCCGCGAATATCTTCGATGTCCCCCCGGGTGACCGGCTGGCGGTAAGCAATGATCGCCAGCGTCTCCATCGTCGCCCGCGAATACCGGGGTGGCTTCTCAGGATGGAGCCGGTCCAGGTACTCGCGCATCTCCGGCCGGCTCTGGAAACGCCAGCCGCTGGCCACCTGCACCAGTTCGACCCCGCGCTGCGACCACTCCAGCTGAATATCCTGCAACAGCAGCTT
Source organism: Burkholderiales bacterium Ga0074133 (assembly GCA_001464865.1). Taxonomy (GTDB): domain Bacteria; phylum Pseudomonadota; class Gammaproteobacteria; order Burkholderiales; family Burkholderiaceae_C; genus Acidovorax. Next base: position 1,788 of record LNEG01000022.1, on the reverse strand, counting down.
GATCGTGTCGGAACCCAGTGCGTCCCGGAACAGCACGCGCAACTCTCGCAGGGGCACGGGCTGCTGGGCGCAGATCAGCGCGGTTTCGAGGACCCTCTTGGCATCCACCGTGTTCATGGTTCAATGATTCCTGGAAAGTGCCACGCGTCGCAACGCGGGTCACGTCAACAGCAGGTGCAATCAGTGGTGCGCGGTGCAGAACTGCAGCGCTGCGCGGGAGCCCGGCGGGAATCCGTCTTCGGGCTGCGGCCTATCGGGCCATTACGCCGGATTGTAGCTGAGGCCCCACGAAGCCAACGCGCCGCACATGTCTGCGGGCACGGGTGCAAAGAACTCCAGGGGCGCACCCGAGGCCGGATGATCAAAGGCAAGCCGGAACGCGTGAAGCGCCTGGCGCTGCATCCCTGCCAGAGGCGCCCCGCCATACAGGGTATCGCCCACCAGCGGATGACGGAGCGTTGCCATGTGCACCCGGATCTGGTGCGTGCGTCCGGTGTGCAGCGTGCACTGCACCCAGCAGCCCTGATCTGCACCATCGAGCAGCCGCACGTCGGTACGGGCCGTCTTGCCCGCGTGCAACGCCAGATCCACCACTGCCATGCGCAGCCGGTTCCTGGGGTCACGGCCAATCGGTGCGTCTACCGTCACCGACTTCTGCCCGGTCCACGCGCCATGCGCCAGGGCCACATACTGGCGCTGCACCTTGCGCGCTGCAATGAGGGCGACCAGCGCATCCATGGTGGCGCGATCGCGGGCGACGACCATCAGGCCGCTCGTATCTTTGTCCAGCCGGTGCACGATGCCAGCGCGCGGCACGAGCAAGGCTTTGGCGTCACGCGCCAGCAGCCCGTTGAGCAGCGTGCCGCTCCAGTTCCCCGGCGCGGGGTGCACCACCAGCCCAGCGGGTTTGTTCACGATCAAAAGATGCTCGTCCTCGTAGACGATGTCGAGCGCCATGGCTTCCGGACGGAAGGCCTGGCTCTGCAGCGTAGGCCGCATCTCCAGCGTCGCCTGATCCCCCACCTTGACCTTGGTGGACGCCTTGGTTACAGAGCGGCCTTGTAGGGTCACGCATCCCAGCGCCATCAACTGCTGCAGGTAGCTGCGCGACAGCTCGGGGACGAGGTCGGCCAGCGCGCGATCCAGCCGCTGCCCGTGCTGGGCCTCGCCCATGGTCATGGAACGGAGTTCACTGGCGCCGGCGTCTGCCGGCTCCTCCGATTCTTCCTCGGCCCAGTCCTCCAGCGCGCGCGCAGGCGGCTCGGCCAGCGCCTCAGGGGGCGCTTCAGATGGGACGGGCCTGGAGATCAACGTGCGGGCAGATAGCGCGATGGGTCTACCGGCTTGCCCTGGCGGCGGATCTCGAAATGCAGCTTCACCCGGTCTGCATCGGTGCTGCCCATCTCGGCGATCTTCTGCCCCTTGCGCACCGCCTGGTCTTCCTTGACCAGCAGGGTCTGGTTGTGCGCATAAGCGGTAAGGAAGGTGTTGTTGTGCTTGAGGATCACCAGGTTGCCGTACCCGCGAAGGCCGGCACCCGCGTACACCACGCGTCCGTCGGCAGCGGCCAGCACGGGGTCGCCAGCCTTGCCCGCGATGTCGTAGCCCTTGTTGCGCACCTCGTCAAAACCGGCAATCAGCGAGCCCGAAGCCGGCCAGATGAAACCCAGGTCGTCGTCACCCGCCGCAGCAGGTGCTGCAGCGGCAGGTGCTGGCGCAGCAGCGGGCGCTGCCGTGGCGGATGCTGCGGTCTTGGCACCACTGGCTGCAAGCAAGGGCGCACTTGCG
>LNEG01000021.1 GCA_001464865.1 Burkholderiales bacterium Ga0074133 | reverse complement strand
GGGGCATTCGGGCTCACAGACATCACAATTGATGCACTCGTCGGTGATCATCAGCGCCATGTCGTTCCTTCGTGCGCCGGCGTGGCGGCGATGGCGGTGCAGGGCAGGGAGGTCCTCATGCCCCGTATTATCTGCCGCGGCATCCGGCATGCCGAATGCCAAACTGGAACACATCACCGCCGGCGGGGTGTTTTCCCGTTATGCTGTGTATACACATTAATTTTCAGCATCCCCCCTCACACCTACCGGCATCCATGGGCTTGTTCTTCCTCAAACGGTTCATTACCTTGGTGGCAACCTTGGTCGGCGCATCCATCGTCGTGTTCCTGGTGCTGGAGATCCTGCCCGGCAACGCGGCGCAGATCCTCATGGGGCCGGATGCCGCGCCTGAAGCCGTCGCCGCGCTGGCGAGCAAGCTGGGGCTGGACCAGCCCGCCGGCCTGCGCTACTGGCAGTGGGTCAGCGGCCTCGTGGTGGGCAACATGGGCGACAGCTACGCCTACAGCTCGCCGGTGGCAGAACTGGTGCTGGAGCGACTGGCCGTCACCGTGCCCCTGGCGCTGATGGCCATGGCCATCACCACCGTGCTGGCGCTGGCAGCGGGCGTGTATGCCGCCTCGCGCCACAACCGGCTGGGCGACGTGGGCGTGATGGGCCTGGCGCAGATCGGCATTGCCATTCCCAACTTCTGGTTTGCCATCCTGTTGATCCTGCTGTTTTCGGTGAAGCTGCAATGGTTTTCGGCAGGGGGCTTTCCTGGCTGGACGGAAGACGCCGGGGGCGGGCCGCTGGTGGCCCTGCAGGCCCTGCTGCTGCCCGCCATTGCGCTGGCCGTGGTGCAGGCTGCCATCCTGGCCCGCATCACGCGGTCAGCCGTGCTGGAAGTGCTGCGCGAGGACTTCGTGCGCACCGCGCGGGCCAAAGGTCTGTCGCAGCGCGCGGCGATGTGGGGCCATGTGCTGCGCAACGCCATGATTCCCGTGGTCACGGTGATGGGCTTGCAGTTTGCCAACCTGCTGGCGGGCACCATCGTGGTGGAAAACGTGTTCTACCTGCCCGGCCTGGGCCGGCTCATCTTCCAGTCCATCTCCAACCGCGACCTGATCGTGGTGCGCAACTGCGTGATGCTGCTGGCTGCTATGGTGGTCATCGTGAATTTTGTGGTGGACATCCTCTACGCGGTGATTGACCCCCGCGTCAAAGCCAACGACATCTGAACACCGCCCGCCACCATTGCCCATGAGCACCCTGCCCTCTTCGCCCGCCGCCGCCGCCCATCCCGCCAGCACCACGGGCCCCGGCTGGCTGCGCCGTGCGGCCAGGCACCGCAGCTTTGTGATCGGTGCGGTGCTGTCGCTGCTGCTGATCCTGGCCGCGGTGCTGTCACTGGTCTGGACACCCTGGTCGCCCTACGAGATGGACCTGGCCGCCAAGCTGCAGCCGCCCAGCGCCCGGCACTGGCTCGGCACCGACCCCTTCGGGCGCGATGTCGCGTCGCTGCTGCTGGTGGGCGCCCGCAACTCGATCCTGGTCGGTGTGATCGCGGTCGGTATTGGCCTGACCATCGGCACGGCCCTGGGGCTGCTGGCGGCAGCCAAGCGCGGCTGGGTCGAAGAGCTCATCATGCGGCTGGCCGACTTCACGTTTGCCTTTCCGGCCATCCTGTCGGCCATCATGCTCACCGCAGTGTTTGGCGCGGGCATCGTCAATTCGATCATCGCGATCGGCATCTTCAACATCCCCACGTTTGCCCGTGTCACCCGGGCCTCGGCCAACGCGGTGTGGTCGCGCGAGTACATCCTGGCGTCGCGAGCGTGCGGCAAGGGCAGCTGGCGCATCACCATCGAGCATGTCCTGCCCAACATCCTGTCGGTGCTCATCGTCCAGGCCACCATCCAGTTCGCCATCGCCATCCTCGCCGAGGCCGCCCTGTCGTACCTGGGCCTGGGCACGCAGCCGCCACAGCCCTCGTGGGGCCGCATGCTGAGTGAAGCGCAGACGCTGATGTTCCAGGCACCGCTGCTGGCGGTGTGGCCCGGCGTGGCGATTGCGCTGGCCGTGCTGGGCCTGAACCTGCTGGGCGACGGGCTGCGGGACCTGCTCGACCCCCGCCTCGCACGCAAGCGCTGACAGCCCCCGCCAGGATGACCACCAGATCCCCACGATGTCTCTCTTAGAAGTCTCCAATCTCCGCATCACCCTGCAGACCCACCGGGGCCCGGCCGATGCCGTACGCGGCGTGAGCTTTTCGCTGGCGCGCGGCGAGACGCTGGGGCTGATCGGCGAGTCGGGCTGCGGCAAGTCGATCACGGCCATGTCGCTGATGGGCCTGCTGCCCGAGAGCGCACAGGTCAGCGGCAGCATCCGTTTTGACGGCCAGGAAATGGTGGGGCTGCCGGACGCTCTCCTGTGCCGCATTCGGGGCAACCGCATCGGCATGGTGTTCCAGGAACCCATGACGGCCCTGAACCCAGTGCACACCATTGGTCAGCAGGTGGCCGAGCCATTGCGGCTGCACCGCGGCATGGGCGCGGCAGCGGCGCGGGCAGAGGCCATTGCCTTGCTCGACCGCGTGGGCATCCCCAGCGCTGCGCAGCGCTTTGATGCCTACCCGCACCAGTTCTCGGGCGGACAGCGCCAGCGCATCACCATTGCCATGGCGCTGGCCTGCGGGCCCGATCTGCTGATTGCCGACGAGCCCACCACGGCGCTCGATGTGACCATCCAGCAGCAGATCCTGGACCTCATCAGCGACCTGGTGGCCGAGCGCAACATGGCACTGATCCTGATCTCGCACGACCTGGGCGTGATCTCGCAGAACGTGGACCGCATGATGGTGATGTACGGCGGCAGCGTGGTCGAAAGCGGCTCTACCGCTTCAGTCTTCTCGGCCATGGCGCACCCGTACACGCGCGGGCTGTTTGCAGCACGCCCGCAACTCGGTGCGGTGCATGCGCCCGGGCAGCGGCCGCGCCTGTCCACCATTGCGGGCACAGTGCCCGAGCTGGTGGACCTGCCCGCCGGCTGCCCCTTTGCCGGGCGCTGCAGCTACACGGCCGACGCCTGCCACCACGAGCGCCCCGAGGCCACGCTGGTCGCATCCGATGCCGATGGCGACCATGTGGTGCGCTGCCTGCGCCGCGAAGCCATTGACGAAGCCATGGCCGCCACCGCAGCGGCTGCAGTGGAGGCCGCGGCATGACCCTCCCGAACTCCCAGGCAACAACGATGCCGCTGCTGCAGGTGACCGATCTGGTGCGCGAATACACCCTGCCCCGCGAGCATGTCTTTCGCCCGCCCGGCAAGGTCCACGCACTCAACGGCGTGAGCTTTTCAGTGTCTGCCGGGCGCAGCATTGGCGTGGTGGGCGAATCGGGCTCGGGCAAGTCCACCCTGGCGCGGCTGGTGATGGCGCTGGATGCGCCCACATCGGGCACCGTGCACCTGCTGGGCCGCAACCTGCACGCCCTGCCGCCGGCAGAGCTGCGCCATGCGCGGCGCGATTTCCAGATGGTGTTCCAGGACCCTTACGGCTCGCTGGACCCGCGACAGACCGTGGAGCGCATCGTGACCGAGCCCCTGCAGGCCCAGGGCGAGGCCAGCCGCGCAGCACAGCACGAACAGGCCGCCCAGGTGCTGTCGCAGGTGGGCCTGCGCACCACCGACCTGGGCAAGTACCCCCACGAATTCTCGGGCGGCCAGCGCCAGCGCATTGCCATCGCGCGCGCGCTCATCACGCGTCCCCGGCTCATCGTGGCGGATGAGCCCGTGAGCGCGCTGGACGTGTCGGTGCAGGCCCAGGTGCTCAACCTGATGCAGGACCTGCAGCAGCAGTTCGGCATCACCTACATGCTCATCAGCCACGACCTTGCGGTGGTCAACCACCTGTGCGATGAGGTGGTGGTGCTGTACCAGGGCCGCATCGTCGAGCGCGGCTCGCCGGCAGAGCTGTTTCGCCATGCACAGCATCCGTACACACAAACGCTGGTGGCGGCCGTACCGCAGGTGCAGCCGGGCCGCGCCCGCGAGCGCCGCGCAGCCATGGCTGCTGCAGCGAAAACCGCATAACCCAAGGGGTACGCGATGGTGTACAAAGCTTTTGCGCACCCGGCACGCCACGGCACCGGGAGCCGATTCTGGTTTTTGTTGTCTGGTTTTTTCTGGAGAGTCCGAACATGCTGAACCGCCGCACCGTCCTTGCCACTGGCGCCATCGCCGTGCCCCTGTCCACCCCGCTTGGCGCCCTGGCGCAGGGCCGCAAAGATGCGGTCACGCTGGCCATGACGCTGGAACCCCCGGGCCTGGACCCGACCGCAGGCGCGGCTTCTGCCATAGCCGAGATCGTCCAGTACAACATCTTCGAGACGCTCACCAAGATCAACGCCGACGGCACCGTGGCACCCCTGCTGGCCGAAAGCTGGGAGGTATCGCCGGACCTCAAGACCTACACCTTCAAGCTGCGCCGCGGCGTGAAGTTTCAGAACGGCGAGCCCTTCAATGCCAACACCGTCAAGTTCGCTTTTGACCGTGCCGGTGGCGAAAAGAGCACCAACAAGGACAAGCGCACCTTTGCCGGCCTGACCACGCAAGTGGTGGACGACTTCACGGTCGTGCTGCTCAACAAGGAGATCGACCCCGACCTGCTGTTCGTGCTGGGCCAGGCCACGTCGATCATCGTCGAGCCCAAGAGCGTGGACACCAATGCCACCAAGCCCGTGGGCACCGGCCCCTACCAGCTGCAGGCCTGGAACAAGGGCTCGTCGGTGGTACTGACCGCGTGGGACGGCTACCGCGATGCCAAGGCCATCAAGATCAAGCGCGCCACCTTCCGGTTCATTGCCGACCCTGCGGCCCAGGTCGCGGCCCTGCTGGCAGGCGACGTGGACGCCTTCCCGCGCGTCACGCCGCGCAGCGTGGCCCAGTTCAAGGCCAACCCCAAGTTCCAGGTGGTGGTGAGCGGCTCGCGCGCCAAGACCATCCTGGCCATGAACAACGCCAAGAAACCGCTGGACGACGTGCGCGTGCGCCGCGCCATTGCAGCCGCCATCGACCGCAAGGCCGTGATCGAAGGCGCGGGCGACGGCTACGGCGCGCCCATCGGCAGCCACTACGTACCCGGCGCTTTCGGCTACGTGGACACCACGGGCATCAACCCGTTCGACATCGAAAAGTCCAAGCGGCTGCTGGCCGAAGCGGGCATCAAGACCCCGCTGGAACTCACGCTCACGCTGCCACCGCCACCCTACGCCCGCCAGGGCGGCGAGGTGATTGCAGCGCAACTGGCCAAGGTCGGCATCATCGCCAAGATCCAGAACGTGGAATGGGCGCAGTGGCTGTCGGGCACGTACGGCAACAAGAACTACGACCTGACCATCATCAGCCACGTGGAGCCGTTTGACCTGGGCAACTTCGCCAAGCCGGACTACTACTGGGGCTACAACTCGCCCAAGTTCAACGACCTGTTCAACCAGATCAAGAACTCGGCCCGCCCCGCTGACCGCGCGCGGCTGCTGGGCGAGGCACAGCGCCTGCTGGCCAACGAGTCCGTGCACGGCTTCCTGTACTCCAACCAGTGGATCACGGTGGCCAACAAGAACCTCAAGGGCCTGTGGAAAGACATGCCCGTGTTCGTGAACGACATCTCCGCGCTCTCCTGGACTTGACGTCCTCCGCGGGCTGCGCCGACGCGTTCGGTGCAGCCCGAGCAGCCTCCTGAACACCCCCGGCAAGACGCTATCAATATAATAGCTACAGGTGCAATTAAAACGTGCACCTGCGGCCTTTTCGACCATAAATCTGCCTCAATGACCGCCCTGCACGACCTGCCCGCCCACGCACTGCTGGCCGCCTACCGCCAGCGCACACTGTCCCCGGTGGAGGTCACGCAGGCCGTGCTGGCCCACATGGAGCGGTGGGAGCCGCACATCCGCGCCACCTACCTGCTGCGCCCCGAGGCCGCACTGGCGCAGGCCCGTGCATCCGAGGCGCGCTGGCTGCGTGGCGAGCCGCAGGGCCTGCTCGACGGCGTGCCAGTCACCATCAAGGACAACATCGCCACCGCAGGCGACCCCACTCCGTTGGGCACAGCCGCTGTCGAGCTGGTGCCCGCTGCCGCTGACGCACCCCCGGCAGCCCGCATGCGCGAGACAGGCGCCGTCATGGTGGCCAAAACCACCATGCCCGACTACGGCATGCTGTCGTCCGGGCTGTCCACCTTCCACCCGCTGTCGCGCAACCCCTGGGACGTGACCAGGGGCCCCGGCGGCTCCAGCGCAGGCGGTGGTGCCGCAGCAGCGGCCGGGTATGGCCCGCTGCACATTGGCACCGACATTGGTGGATCGCTGCGCCTGCCCGCCAGCTGGTGCGGCATCTTCAGCCTGAAGCCCAGCCTGGGCCGCATTCCCATCGACCCGCCTTACACCGGCCGCGCCGCCGGCCCCATGACGCGCACCGTGGCCGACGCCGCGCTGATGATGCAGGTGCTGAGCCAGCCCGACGCGCGCGACAGCATGAGCCTGCCCGCGCAGGACATCGCCTGGGGCGAATTCGATCAGGGCGCCGAGCGCCTGCGCGGCTTGCGCATCGGACTGCTGATGGAAGCCGGCTGCGGCCTGCCAGTGGACCCGGAAGTGAAGGCAGCTGTCGAACACGCCGCCCGCCTGCTGGAAGGCGCGGGCGCCACCATCATCCCCATGCAGCCCTTCATGACGCAGGCCATGCTCGACGGCATGGACCATTTCTGGCGCATGCGCTCGCACATCGACCTGCAGGCCTTGCCCGCCGAGCGGCGCGACAAGGTGCTGCCCTACATCCGTACCTGGGCCGACAGCGCCGCAAGCCTGAGCGGCACCGAGGTCTTCACCGCCAGCCACCAGTTCCACCTGACCCGCGTGGCCACGGTCAAGGCGTGCAGCGCGTTAGACTACGTGATCTCGCCCGTGGCGCCCAACGTGGCCTTCCAGGCCGAGCTGCCATCGCCCACCAACGACCCGCTGCGCCCGCTGGAACACATCGGCTTCACCGTGCCGTACAACATGTCCGAGCAGCCCGCCGCTTCGGTCAACTGCGGCTACACCGCCAGCGGCCTGCCCATCGGCCTTCAGATCGCTGGAGCGCGCTTTGACGACCTGGGCGTGCTGCAGGTGTCGCGCGCGTTCGAGTCGATCCGCGGCCCGCAACACCCCTGGCCACAACCCCCGGCCGCCTAGGTCTGCCGCGCCATTTGCCACAATGGCGATTTACCCACCACAACGCGGCCCAGCGCATGGACATCTTCATCATGGCGATCCTCATCGCCACCGGCACCTTCATGCTCAATGCCAAGGAGCAGCGCAGGCGCGTTGCGCTGCTGGGCAGCCACCTGGCCAACTTCCAGATCGAAAAGCTCATGGAGGCGCTGACCGACGGCTATCTGCGCGCGCTGGGCGAACCCACGGACGAGCGCCGCACGCAGATCTGGAACCTGTTGAGCACCACCGAACTGCAGCTGAGCGAGCAGCTGACCCGGCTCGCAGCCGATTTCTCCAAGGTGGACGAAGTCCGTGCGCGCGTCAGCCGCCTGAGCATCGCGCTGCCCTTTGCCGACACGCTGCTGCCCGGCTTCACGTTCGACATGCGCCGGGCCCTCGCGATCCACGCCCAGGGCGTTGCCAACGTGGTGCAGAACACCGGTCACCTCTCTCCCAAGGACCGGGCCTACATGATGACGGCCGAACTGTTCCTCATGCAGCACACCTGCCACTGGTACTGCAAGTCCAAGACCATTGCCAGCGCCCGGTTGCTGGCGCGGCACAAGACACCCCACGAGCAACTGGTGGCGTCGGTCTCGCCCGCCACACGCAAGGCTTACCTGGCACTCATTCAGGGCGGGTGATGCCCACTCGCTTTCACCACGACAAACCGTTCACACTGAGCCTGTCGAAGCGCTGCGCAAGGCTTCGACCCGCTCAGCCAGAACCGTACAGGTGGGTGCAAGGCGTGTCCGCGTAACTGGCCGCCCACACGCTCCCATGCAATACCGCCCACCAGCCGACAGCCTCGGCAACTCCGTCACGCTGCACGACCCGGCGAGTCTGCCTGCGCTGAACGATTTCATCGAAGGCTTCATTGCCTGCGAGGCCCGCGCGGTCAACGTGCTGAACGCCGCGGCAGACACCAGCCCCATGGTGCAGGCCAGTTGCGCGGCGCTGCACATGTTTGCCGAATCCGCCCAGGGTCCATCCAACGCCCGCCCTTTCACCGAACGTGCGCTGGAGCATGCCCCCCGCGCCACCGATCGCGAGCAGCGCTTTGTAGCCGCCGTGGCAGCGTGGGTGCACGGCGACCTGCCCCGCGCCATTGCGCTGCACGAGGAACAGGCCCGGCTGCACCCGCGCGACCTGGCTTCGCTCAAGCTGGGCCAGTACCACCTGTTCAACCGTGGCGACTCTCCGGGCATGTTGCGCATCGCCCGGCACGCCCTGCCCGCTGCGGCCGACGTCCCCTACCTGCACGGCATGCTCGCCTTTGGCTGGGAGCAATGCCACCGCCTTCAAGAGGCCGAAGCCGCTGCACGCCACGCCATCGCGCTGTGCCGCAAAGAGCCATGGGCCCACCACGCGCTCGCCCACGTCATGCTGACCCAGGGTCGTATTGCAGAAGGCACCAACTTCATGGCCAGCATGAGCGACACCTGGACGGGCCTGAACTCGTTCATGGTCACGCACAACTGGTGGCACCAGGCACTGTTTCTGCTGGAACAAGACCGGCATGCCGAGGTGCTGGCGCTCTACGACCAGCAGGTGTGGGGCGTGGTCAAGGAATACACGCAGGACCAGATCAACGCCGTGTCACTGCTCGCCCGACTCGAGCTGGCAGGCGTGGATGTGGGTCACCGCTGGGCCGACGTGGCCGACCACCTGGCCCCGCGCCTGGCCGACCATGTGCTGCCGTTTCTGGACCTGCAATACCTCTACGGCCTGGCCCGTGCCGGGCGCATGCAGGCCGCGCGCACGCTGCAAAACAACATCGCAACCCACGCCGCCACCCGCACCGAGGCGCATGAGCGCACCGTATGGCAACAAGTGTGTGTGCCTGCCGCCCACGGCCTGCTGGCGCATGCGCAGGGCGACTGGGCGACGGCGGTGGAAAAACTGGGCGTGGCCCTGCCCCGACTGGTGGAGATTGGCGGCAGCCATGCGCAGCGGGATCTGTTTCACCAGATCTGGCTGGATGCGCTGCAGCGCAATGGGCAGTGGACGGCGGTGCAAAACGTGTTGCAGCCGATGGTGAATGGGCAGCCGGAATCGGCGCGGCTGGCGCGGCAGGTATGTGCCGTGAACGCTGCCCTCGGATTGCCCGCTTGATACAACACCACCCGTGAACCGGGTGGGTGCGCGCGCAGTGCGTCAGCGCACGAGCAGTTTTTTCTGGTCGTACACCGGTTGCGCGGGCAGGTCGGCAAGGTGCCGCACGTCGGCCCAATCCAGCACCTCCACCGTTGCAGCATCCACGCGCACGCGGTTGAACCCTGCATTGGGAATGTCGCTCTGGCGCGGCCCATCGAGCCCTGTGCCGCGTGCCGTGCGCCAGATCATGTCGAGCACCCCGCCGTGGGTGACCACCATCACCGTCTGGCCTGCATGCTGCAGGGCGATGCGGCGCACCGCGTCCATCACGCGGGCGTGGAACTGGCGGGTGGTCTCGCCGCCGGGCATGCCGTAGTCGGCCTCAAAGCGCAGCCACTTCTCCCATGCGTCGGCATGTTGCTCCTTGATGTCATCCACCCGCATGCCGTCCACCACGCCAAAGCTCTGCTCGCGCAGGTT
>LNEG01000020.1 GCA_001464865.1 Burkholderiales bacterium Ga0074133 | reverse complement strand
CGCTTTCGTGGATGGTGTGGCAAGCGGGCAGAAAACCGTGGTCAAGCGGTACTACCTGCTCACGCATCCTCGGCCCTGACGTGATCAAAACTCCGGGCGCGGCCTGTGGTCAGCACAGCTCTGGCGCGGCACCGTCCTGCCCATGACCGTATGCCGCCGCCAGCCGTCGGGGAGACAGACCGCTGCCGGCCCCGAGCTGCCTTCTAGCGCGGCCCAGGCGCTGCCCCTGCTCCGATACGGTTACCCGCGCGCACACCGACTTTCCTACAATCACGGGCTTCCCCACCCCCTGAGTCTGGACCCTTTGATGCCGCTGGCCTCTTCCCCGATCGGCGTGTTTGACAGCGGCGTTGGCGGCTTGAGCGTGCTGCGTGCACTGCTTGCAGCCCTGCCCCACGAACGCTTCGTTTACTTGGCCGACAGCGCGCATGCGCCATACGGCGAGCGTGGGGACGCCTACGTCAGCGCCCGCACCCATGCCATCGCGGATTACCTGTGCGCTGAGCACGGCATCAAGGCCTTGGTGGTGGCGTGCAACACGGCCACGGCCGCCGCCATCCACGAGCTGCGCAGCAGCCGCTCTGAGCTGCCCCTGGTGGGCCTGGAGCCAGCCATCAAGCCCGCACTGGCCGCCACCCGTACGGGGCACATCGGCGTGATCGGCACGCGGGGGACGCTCACCAGCGCCAAATTCGCAAGGCTGATGGCGTCGGTGGCCGAGCAGGCGCACTTTGTGATCCAGCCCTGCGATGGACTCGCCCACGCCATCGAGCGCAGCGTGTCGCGTCCCGGCGCCGTGCCGGGCGCGCCCGTTGAGGCGACCGAGACCGGAAAGCTATGCAAGACCTACCTGGAAGCCATGGGCGCGTTCGGCACCGCGCCTGGCCAGATCGACACGCTGGTGCTGGGCTGCACGCACTACGTCTTTGTGGCGGACGAACTGCGCGCAATCACCGGGCCCGATGTGCGGTTCATCGAAACCGGTGAGCCGGTGGCCCGACAGACGCAACGCCTGCTGGAAGCGGCAGGGATTGCCAACGCACCGGCTGGCATAGGAGCGGATGAAAGACAGGCTGGAGAGACAGCAGCGACAAGCGCCGGAGGCCCTGCCGATGGCGTCGCCTGTGCCGCGACTGCGGCACCACCGTTGCACCCAGGCACCGCTCCAGGCACCCTTGCTCCATCGCGCGTGCAGCTGCTGACCACGGGGCCCGTGGAGATGTTGCAGGCAGCCGCACAGCGATGGCTGGATCTGCCTGCCCAGTGCTGCAGCAGCGTGATGGTGCCCTGAGTCTGTTGTGCGCCGTTGTCCACCTTCGTGACACATCGGGGCAGCGGCCATGGGCTATTTCTGCGAGGCAGATCCTTTTCCTCCGCCGGCTCTCTGTGGAAGGTGCCGCAGGCGGTTTTTAGCATTAAAACGGCCTGTAGCGCTTTCAGAATAAGCACTGATAGCTATATTTTTAATAGCAATGAAACCCTCGCTCGAAGTACATGGGCCAAGCGGGTCGCCGTTCACGTTTTCGGCCTTCAGACGCGGTCTGCGGATCGCGTTCGGTTTTTCCCGCTGGCGGAGTGTTCCGACCCGTCTGTATTCCACAGCCGCTCGCCAGAGTGCTCCATGTAGGTCATGTACAGCCGCAGGTCAAACTCGTACTGGTGGTACTGCGACTCCATGTGGGTGCACAGCTGGTAGAAAGCCTTGTCGTGGTCTTTCTCGCGCAGATGGGCCAGCTCGTGCACAACTATCATCCGAAGGAACTCGTCGGGCACCTGCTTGAACATCGAGGCAATGCGGATTTCGTGGCGCGCTGTCAGGCGGTTGCCCTGCACCCTGGACAGGGAGGTGTGCAACCCGAGCGCGTGCCGCACGACGTGGATCTTGCTGTCAAACACCACCTTGTTCACTGTCCCGGCATTGCGCAGGTAGCGTGCCTTGAGCTCCTGGGCATAGTCGTACAAGGCCTTGTCGCTGCGCACCGCGTGGGCTGCGGGGTACCTGCGCTGCAGTACCGCACCGAGCTTGCCGGCAGCCAGCAGTTCGCGCGCCTGCATCTGCAAGGACTCGGGATAGGAGCGTAGGTAGGGAAGATCCATCGGACTGTCTGGAAGGGTGGACGCACGCGGGGTCTGCAAACCAGGCCAACGCCTGATCCCAGCGACCGGAAGTATCTGATGCGGATGGCAGAAAGCGCTTGGCTGCCCGCTGGCACCGGCATCTCCAGTGAAGCATGCTGCGATGGAGGGCCATCAGCAAAACCGCATGCCGTGACCCGCAAACGCCCCGGTTGGTGGTAGGGCTCAGCGACTGCGCATGCCGCAGAAATGGATCAACCCGACGGCAACGATTGGGTGATTGCATGGCACCGCACTACCGCGCCGCATGGCTGCCCGCTTCCGAACAAGGCTCAACGGGAAAACCCCATGTCAGTGCAGATGTCGCGGCCGGCGACCGCCGCCGCCACCGTGCCCGCTACCGGAGCCGCCCGAGCCACCGGGACCGCGCGGCGGTTTGCCGATTTCAAGCGAGTTGACCAGTGCATCGAAGCGCTGGCTGAACAGCTTGTCGATCTCGGTGACCACGCCGCCCAGTTCCGCGCCATCAAAGTGGCGTTCCATCATGTTGACGACGTCCTGCACCAGAAGGTCGCGCTGCACCTGCATGATGGCAGCGGGGGTGGGACCGACGAACAGCATGATGAAGTCATCGCGCGACTCAGCGCCTTCTTCCTCTTCTTCCTCGTCAAAGTCCGTGTCATAGAACGTGACCTCGATGGCGGCACCCAGCTCGGCCAGTTCGTTCAGGCTCATGCACATTTCGTCGAGCGACTGGCGGAAATCATCGTCGCCACGCACGGTCCAGCACATCTGCAGCATATGCTCCTGCGCATCGAACTTGATGCCGGGCTCTTCTTCGTAAGCACTCGCAGCGCCATCGGCCAGCGACCGCGCCCCGGCGTATTTCCACAGTGGCTTCAGCGCATCCTGAAGCTGCTCGAATCCCACATCGGCGCGCAGCTGCACTTGTCCATGGACATGAATTTCAAAGGGTGCGTTGTAACTTGACATGATTGATTCGTAGTGGTGCCCCGAGCCGGGGTCGAACCGGCACGCCCCTTTTCAGGAAGCGGCGGATTTTAAGTCCGCAGTGTCTACCAATTTCACCATCGGGGCGCCGGCTGCTGAGCGCATACCTGCGTTGCAGCGTAACCCGGGCAGCGCACGCGCGCAATGCCCTGTTGCGCGTGCTCCTAGGGAGTGGTTCCACGCACACCCTGGGCCGAAATGAAAAAGGGAAGCCGAAGCTTCCCTTGCGAATATGGAGCGGGAAAAGAGTCTCGAACTCTCGACCTCAACCTTGGCAAGGTTGCGCTCTACCAACTGAGCTATTCCCGCATTTTGCTTTGGCACCGACTTTTCGGTTAGCGCCAATCAGCAAGCCTCAAATTATATTCCAGCTTAAACGCTCTTGAGGACAAAACGTTTAAATTTTTTCCAATCTGCCCGGATGTCCTGCGCTCTTCGCCACATCCGTCGGATGCAGC
>LNEG01000019.1 GCA_001464865.1 Burkholderiales bacterium Ga0074133 | reverse complement strand
GGCAACATCGGCATGGGGCGTGTGCACAAGGGGCTGGGCGGCTACGTCAGCCATGACGGCCTGGCACGACGCCAGGCGCAGGTGAAGCGCAATGCCGAGGCGCTAGGCCGCACGCTGTTACGCAACGAAGCCGGGCAGGTGTACACGTTGCGCGAGCTGGCCGAGCTGGGCACGGCAAACCCCATAGTGCGCGGCGGTGAATTGATGACGCGCATTCGGGGTGCGGAGGAATACGCAGACGCCCGCGCGCATGTGGGCCTGTTCGTCACGTTGACGCTGCCCAGCAAGTTCCACCCAGTGAAGCTGGGCAGCGGTGGCCGGCCGGTGCCGAACAAGAAGTATTGCGGCGCCACGCCGCGCGACGGCCAGCTGTGGCTGCGCGATATGTGGGCCAAGACCCGGGCCGCGCTGGCGCGCAAGGGCGTGCGCATGTACGGCCTGCGCGTGGCTGAGCCACACCACGACGCCACGCCGCACTGGCACGCGCTGATATGGGCCGAGGATGAGGCGGGTGCGCAGGCCATCGAGGCCAAGGTGCGCCACTACTGGCTGAGCGAGGACGGCGCAGAACGCGGCGCGGCAGAGAACCGCGTGAACATCAAGCGCATGGTGAAGGGTGGCGCCGCTGGCTATGTGGCCAAGTACATCGCCAAGAGTGTGGGCCACCTGGCCCTGACCGAGCACCAAGACGTGGTGAACGGGCAGCAGATTGCCATGGACTTCGGCGCCGTGGATGCGCGCGATGTGAAGGAATCGGGCGCAGGCCACTGCCGCGTGGGCGCCTGGGCATCGCACTGGGGCATTCGGCAGTTCCAAACCATCGGTATGCCCAGCGTGACGGTGTGGCGCGAGCTGCGCCGCGTGTCGGGCGATCAGCTGGAGCTGTTCGCGCAGGAAGGCGACCGCGCCACGGTGCGGGCTTTCAGCGCTTGCCACCGGCACGGAGAGATTCGGGCCGACTGGCGCATCTTCATGGAGGCCATGGGCGGCCACGCACTGCCGCGCAAGCAATGGCACCTGCGCACCGCGCACCGCACGCCCGAGGCGGGCCAGGTGAATAAGTACGGCGAGGAAGTGAAGGTGGGCCGCATCGTGGGCCTGCAGCCACAGCGCGGGCGCATGTGCGGTCGCTGGCTGGTGAGCCGCCGCATTGCCTGGACGCCCGTGGTCGATGAAGTCGCCATTGCCGCGCATGCGGCGGATTCCACGGCTGCAGCAGGACAAGCGCAGGGCGACGGCACAGCCACGGCCCGCGCGGCTTTGCCGCGCGCTTGGACTGGTTTCAATAACTGTACGGCCCGCATCACGGGCGAGCTGGCGCGGGAGCTTTTCCCCCCAAGCACGCACTTCAAAGAGGACTGGTGCACCCCTGAAACGGTGGCCCAGTTCCGCGCTTTGCGCGCCATGCAGTCCACCGAGGCGTGGAACTGATGAAAAAACAAGCACCACAGCACACCACCGCCACCGAGGCGCGCAGCGGCATGGCCGAAACGGGCCGCAAGCCCACCCCGCTGCAGGCCCAGGTGCTGCTGGCCGCGCGCCGCCGATGCGACGACATGGGCGACAGCCAGGCCGCCCGCGACCAGATGAAACGCGAGGTGATGGAGACGCCGGCCGAGCTGCTGCCCGACCTGTTGACCGCGCTTTCCACCGTGCGCATCACGCGCGCCGATCTTTCCCAACCCACCCCCACCGACCGAAAGGAGTGCAACCCATGAACGCAAAGCGCACTGAACCACGCGTGCATTGCTACCAGCGCCCGCTGCACGGCGGCTACGTGCCCCAGGCCGGCACCACGCCGGAACACCTACGCGCCGTGTTCGACGCCGAACGCGAGCGCCTGGCCGACGCAGCCAAGCCGCGCCGCAAGCGCCGCCAGCCTGTCGTGCCCACCGTCCACCCAGCCCAGGCCCAGCTGCAGCTGGTTGCCTGAACTCATGACCACAGAGAGAGAGAACCAGCATGCAAAACCAACAGACCTACATCGATAAGTACAACGCCAAAGGTGCGCCACAAAGCGTACCGGTGCATGGCATCCAGCGGCTGCACAGCTACCGCGCCACCCTGGTGCCCGAGGGCGTCACGCTGTCGGACGTGGAAGACCTGGCCGACGCCGATCTGCTGCCCACCATTCGCGTGAAGGCAGCGACCGCCACCCAGGCGGAAGCGAACGCGCACTTGGCGAGCGGCAAAAGCGTGCTGCGGGTGGAACGCATCGAAGAACGCGCGGAGGCTTGATCCATGGCCAAGCAAAAAAACACAGCAGGCCTGGCCCACCCCGTGGCGCCATCGCGCTGGGCTCAGATCAGGCAGGCAGAGCGCGTGGACTACAGCACCGCGCAGCCCATCAGCCTGAGCTGGAAGACAGGCAAGCCGTACACCTGTCCCGAGCTGCAGCACCGCAGCGCGGCCAATCAACCGCCAAGCCTGGTCATGGGCGAGCGCGTAAGCAAGGGGGCCATGTCATGAAGCCGCAACAAGTAACCCACTTTCACCTGTTCGGCGGTGCTGGATCAGGCGCGGCTGGCTTCGAGGATGCAGACCCCAGCATTGGCGCCATCAAGGGCAAGATGGTTCTGTTGGGCGGCATCGACGTCGACCGGCGCGCCTGCGCGGACTTCCTCATGCTGAACGGTGTTCCACAAGCGTGTGTGGACCTCTTCAGCCTGCAGCAGTACGTCGCCTGGCATGGCCACATGCCGCCAGAGGGCTGGCGCGAAGCCACGGCGGACACCGTGCGCGCTGCTGCACAGTGGCAGTTCCCCGACATCGTGTTTTTGTCAGCGCCGTGCAAGGGGTTTTCGGGCCTGCAGTCTCCTACACGGGCGGCCACGCCGAAGTATCAAGCGCTCAATGAACTGACGCTGCGCGGTGTGTGGCTGATGTTGGAGGCCTTCGCGGACGATCTGCCAGGGCTGATCGTTTTCGAGAACGTGCCCCGCATCGCAACGCGCGGCCGGCACCTGCTGGACCAGATTGTGGGGATGCTGCAGCACTTCGGCTACGCCACGGCCGAGACGACGCACGATTGCGGCGAGCTGGGCGACGGCCTAGGCCAAAGTCGCCGCAGGTTTCTGCTGGTGGCCCGCCTGGTGCGCAAGGTGCCGCCATTCCTGTATGAGCCGCCCAAGCGCGCACTGCGTTCCGTAGGTGAGGTGCTGGGCCACATGCCACTACCAGGCGACCCGGTGGGCGGCCCCATGCACCGCGTGCCAGCGCTGCAGTGGAAAACCTGGGTACGCCTGGCGTTTGTGGAAGCCGGCAGCGACTGGCGAAGCCTTAACAAGCTGGCTGTAGAGGATGGAAACCTGCGCGACTTTCTGATGGTGCCAGCGTGCTATCCCGGCGTGATGGGCGTGAAGGAATGGGGCGAGCCATCAGGCACCGTGACGGGCAAGAGCCGGCCGACGAACGGTGATTTTTCGGTGGCTGATCCACGCTTTGCGCCATCGGCCGCGTGGAAGGATGGGCAGGCGCTGGGCGTGCGCAGCTGGGGTGAGCCCACTGGTACGGTGGCCGGCCAGCAGGGGCCGCTGCAGGGTGCGTACAGTGTGGCCGACCCTAGGCACGGCGGCCCTGATAAGCACTCGAACGAATACCGCATCGTGGCCTGGGACCGGACGGCGCGGGCTGTGACGAGTGCGCACGGTTCCGGCCAAGCGGTGGCTGATCCGCGTGCAGGCAATGACCCGGCGCAGCTGCACGGAAAGTGGCACGTCACACCATGGGCCGATGCCACGCGAGCCGTGATCGCGGGCAGCACTTCTGGTGAAGGCGCGGTGGCTGTAGCCGACCCGCGCCCGAACATCAACCGCGTGAAGGGCGACCACTTCCTGACTGGCGGGCACTATGGCGTGGTGCACTACTCGGACCCTGCCGGGGCCGTCAGTGCATCCGCGTGCCATGACAACGGGCCGTGGAGCGTGGCCGATCCGAGGCCAGCCGGCTGTGCCACCGCGCCGGCCGAAGCGCTCGCGATGCCATTGGCCAATGACAAGCTGGTGGCGCGCATCAGGTCCTTGGATGGCACCTGGCACCGGCCATTCACCACTCTGGAACTGGCAGCGCTGCAGAGCTTCATCGACCCCGAGGAATGGTTTGCAGCTGGTGGGCCTGCTGATCGAGGCGAGCGCTTTGTGCTGGATGGTCCAAGCGACCAACGCTGGCGCGAGGCCATCGGCAACGCGGTGCCGCGCAAGTCGGCCAAAGCCATTGGCACGGTGATGGGCCAGACCATCCTGCTGGCAAAGAACGGCGAGACGTTTGTGCTGGGTAGCACGCCGATTTGGGTGCGGCCGATAGTGGCGGCGCTGGCTGTGGCACAGGAAGGCGGCACGGCATGACGTTGATACAGAGACAGGATGGGCTAGTGGCGCAGCTGGAGCCGATTCACCGGGAGTTCATAAAACTGGGCCACAGCGGCGGCGGTGCATATGCCGGCCAGCGCTCGCGCGTGAAGCATCGACACATCGCGGAAATGCGCGCAGCAGGCTACAGCCAGCGAGAGGCCGCAGAGAGCGCCCAGCAGTGCGACGAAGTTGCGCGCCTGAACGTCGACCACGATGCGGCACTGGAAGGGGCGCGCAATGCCTGATCTGGTGCTGCCACTGAAAACGGTGTACTTCGATGCCATCCGCCTGGGCCAGAAGGCCGAGGAATTCCGCCTGCGCACGCCCTACTGGCGCCGCCGACTCGAAGGCCGCACGTTTGACCGCGTGGTGTTGACAAAGGGCTATCCATCAGCAGGTGACGACAGCCGGCGCTTGGTGCGCGAGTGGCGCGGGTTCAGAGAAACAACCATCACGCACCCTCATTTCGGTGACAAGCCTGTGGACGTATTCGCTATTGATGTGAGCACGAAACACCAAGAGGAAAAGAGCAGATGAAGAAAGCGAAACCAGGCCGCATGGAGCGAGCAATTTCAAGCCCAGTTGCGCGTGCTATCGCCAAACGCGAGCTGCAGGCGCTGCACGCGCAAATGGCTGACGTAGGTGAACAGTGCCTGCAAGTAGCCCACGAAAGCGAGCAGCGCGAGCTGCTGGCCAGCCTAGCATTCATGATCGGCATCGGTGCCGAAGTGGCTGCAGTGGTGCCGGTGCTGGGCGACAACCGCGCGGGCCTGCATCAGGCGCTTGAAGAGGTAGTGCGCATGGCCTGCGACGGATGCCGGTGGAGCGCACCCTGGGCGGCGCATCTACATCTGGCCATGGAGGTATCTGCGGAGGTGATGATGGATGACACCATGCTGGCCATGCGCGTGATGCCCAGCGCGCGGGCGCTAGCCGATGACATCATCGCCGGCCGCATCCAGCCCGATGCGATCGCGCCGCTGGAATTGCCAGACCAATACAAAAACGATAGCTGCCCGTGCTTTAGCGGCGGGGCTTGAGGGTGCTTTTTATGGAGAAATTGATTCTGACGAAAGAGCAGCTTCTGGAGCAACTGGACATTGTGGAAAACACCTTGCGTGCGCTGATCGAGCAGCGCGGTTTTCCGCACCCGCGCAAGATGGGGGCAAAGCTGTTTTGGCTGGTGTCTGAGGTGTTGGAGTGGCTGCAGGGTTGCCCAAAGGCTTGGGGCGGCGGCGCTGGCAGCGGCGCCGATGCCGAGTGATGCAACGCGGCGATATGCGGTGATACACTGCGGGCGCTGCGCGAAAAAGGCGCGGCCGGGATTGGTCTCCCGTTGAACCGCTGCGACGCAAGCCGCAGTCTCTACCGTAGAGAATCTGCGGCTTCGTTCGTTCGTGCCCCCAGTTTTTGGCGGCTCGGATGGGGAGCCGAAAGGCTCGCCGGTTCGCGCAGGCGGTTCCCGGTAGACCAACCCGTTCGAGCTGCCGCCTTCGATTGGTCTCGCGGGCGGTGGTTGTTGCAAACCGAACCGCTTGGAGGCCATGATGGCTCACTCTTTCTCGCACACGTCCGCACCCGCACTGACCGTCATCGGCGGCCAGCCCACCACCAGCAGCATCGACGTGGCGCGCCACTTCGGCAAGCAGCACAAAACCGTTCTGCGGGCCATTGCCAATCTGGATTGCTCGCCGGAATTCAACGAGCGCAATTTTGCGCTGGTTGAATACACGGACGCCAAGGGCGAACAGCGCCCTGCCTACCAGCTCACCCGCGACGGCTTCATGTTCTTGGCCATGGGCTTCACCGGCAAAGACGCCGCCCGCTGGAAAGAGGCCTACATCGACGCCTTCAACCGCATGGAAGCCGCCCTGGCAAACGCCGCCCACACACCCGAGCGCGTGAACATGGCCTATGCCCAGGCGGCAGCGGTGGCAGAGCAAGCCGCCCGCAGCGTGTTCGGCGCCGTCATGGCCGGGGCAGATGAAGACTGGCGCGGCGCACGCTGGCTGTTCTGCCTCTCGCACACGGGCCAGCCACAAGTGCAGCCCGTAGCCCACGACGCGCTGGTGCTGCGCTTGGCGGAACTGCCCCGTCAGGTGATGGAGCCCGGTACATCGCCCACCAACCGCGAGTTGGTGGAGCTGGCAGCAGCCTGCAATCAGCGGCTGGCCCAGCGTATGGCACATGATGCAAAAATGCTACTGAATTGATAGCTAATCGCGCTTATTGGATAGGCGCTAGGGTCTATTTTTGCTTGATAGCATGGGCCGCATAGTCGGCCCATTCCTGCATGATGACCGTGCGCTTTTCTAGCATGTCGGCCCGTCGGTAGGCGGCTTCGGTTTTCGTGTCGATTGTGTGAGCCAGGCACAACTCCACAGCGTCACGAGGGTGGTGTGTCATTTCACCGGCCCAATCTCTGAAGGTAGACCGGAAACCATGTGGCACGGCGCCTAGCCTGTGTCGGCGCATCACGGCGGTGAGCGCCATATCGGACAGCGGCCCCTTCCGGTTCGACGGGAAAACGTGTTCCACATGTTCCACCCGCGTCTGTCCCTTGAGCAGCGCCACGGCCTGGCGCGACAACGGCACCCGATGTTCTTTCCCTGCCTTCATCCGGGCCGCAGGAATGATCCAAAGCGCGGCTTCTAGATCGACCTCGCTCCACAGCATGCCGCGCACTTCGCCTGACCTGGCGGCCGTGAGAATCAAGAAGCGCAGTGCGATGGCGCTCTGGCCTTGCACCGCTGCAAGCTGCTGATAGACCGCAGGAAGGCGGGCGAATGGCACCGCCTCATGATGTTTGACTGGTGCCACCTTGTCCGGGTCCGCCAGGATGTGCTCCAGTTGTCCGCGCCACCGGGCTGGATTCGTGCCGCTGCGGTGACCGTGAGCGGTGGCCCAGTCCAGAACCTGTTCAATGCGCCCGCGCAGGCGCGATGCAGTTTCAGTTTTTGTCTTCCAGATTGGCGACAGCGCGCGCAGCACCATCGCCTGGTCAATGTCGGACACGGGCACGGTGCCGAAGTGGGGCGATGCGTAGGTGGCCAACGTGTTGCGCCATTGCTGCACATGCTTGAGGCTGCGCCAGGTGCTTTCGTGTTCCTTGATGAAGGATTCGGCTGCCTGGTCAAACTCCAGCCGCTTGGCAATGGCCACACGGGCCGCCTCGCGCTCATCGGCGCGCGCCTTCAAGGGATCAATGCCCGCATCTCGCAAGCCGATTGCCTGGCGGGCAGCCTCACGCGCCGCAGCGAGACTGACGGCTGGATAGCTCCCCAGGCCCATGCGGCGGCGCTGGTGCATAAATCGGTAGCGAAACACCCACACCCGAGAGCCGCCAATGATCTGCAGATGCAGCCCAGGTGCGCCGCCAACGGAATACACACCGTCCGTGCGCAGCCGCGAAACCTCAAGGGCTGTTTTTTCCAAAATCCGCTTCGGCATCAGAATCTATAGGCCCACCTACAGGCCCTAAAAATTTGGATTGCCGCTGGAATTCGCTTGAACGTTGATTGCGTTAATACTGGATATAAAACCATATATTGCAGCGTAACACGTTGTTTTATATAGATCAAGGCCAGAGCGCGGACGAAAAAAAAGCACCTTGCGATGGGGTGCTTTTTGTCGGGGTGGCGGAGACTGTGAGATTCGAACTCACGGACGGTTGCCCGTCGGCAGTTTTCAAGACTGCTGGTTTAAACCACTCACCCAAGTCTCCGGGTGCGAAGCCGCGAATTCTAGCCGACTGCGCGCGGGCGCTTTTGCA
>LNEG01000018.1 GCA_001464865.1 Burkholderiales bacterium Ga0074133 | reverse complement strand
CTGCTGGTCGAACAGAACGTGGGCCAGTCGCTGGAGATTGCCGACCGGGCGTATGTGATGGAAAACGGGAGCATCCGCTTTTCGGGCGCCCCCGACGAGCTGCTGCGCAGCGACGACCTGCGCCGTGCGTACCTGGGCCTTTGACGGTACCGGGCGCCAGCTGACACCCCCTGAAGACGAGACAACAGACCAAAGAGCCCGCCATGATCCAACGCCGCCACCTCCTCCAGATCGGCCACCGCCTGGGCCCAGTCCGCACCCGTGCGCATCCTGGTTGGCGCACCGGCCGGTGGCTCCACCGACACCCTGGCCCGCACGCTGGCTGCCGAGCTGGGGCGGCTGCTGGGCCGCACCGTGGTGGTCGAGAACCGCCCCGGCGCGGGCGGCAACATCGCTGCCGATGCCGTGGCCAAGGCCGCACCCGATGGCAACACCCTGCTCATGAGCTTCACCAGCCATGCCATCAACGCCAGCCTGTACCCCTCGCTGCCGTTTGACCCCATCAGGGACTTCACGCCGCTGACGTGTGTGGCCACGTCGCCCTCGGTGCTGGTGGCCCACCCGTCGCTACCCGCCCGGGATGTGCGCGAGCTGATCGCGCTGGCCAAGGCGCAGCCCGGCAAGCTCAACTTTGCGATCGGTGCGGTGGGCTCGTCGCTGCACCTGGCGGGTGATGCGTTCAAGATGCAGTCGGGCGCCTACATCGTGAACATTCCCTACCGTGGCACCGCCCCCGCGTTGCAGGACGTGCTGGCAGGGCAGGTGGAGCTGATGTTTGCTGCGGTGGGCAACGCCCAGGCGCAGATCCGCGCCGGCAAGCTCAAGGCCCTAGGGGTCACCAGTGCCAGGCGCCTGCCAGCCTTTCCGGATGTTCCCGCCATTGCCGAGGTGCTGCCGGGGTATGAATCCAGCGCCTGGTTCGGCCTGTTCGGCCCGGGCCAGATGAACGCGGACCTTGCGAGGCGCATCAGTGACGCAGCCCGCCAGGCCATTGCAACGCCGGATGTGAAAAGAAGGCTGGAGTCCGAAGGTGCGGTCCCGGTGGGCAATAGTCCGGAGGAGTTTGCGCGCTTTGTGCAGTCCGAGATCCCGCGCTGGGCCAAGGTGGTGAAGTTTGCAGGGGCCAAACCCGAATGAACGCCACCCGTGATGTTGCCGCCAGCACGCTGGCGCAAAAGCTCGTGGCCCGTGCCAGCGGACGCAGCAGCGTGACGCCCGGCGAAATCGTCAACTGCCGGGTCGACCTCGCCATGTTCCACGATTCGTCCGGGCCGCGGCGCCTGAAACCCATGCTCGACGAGCTGGGCGCGCAGATCTGGGACAAATCCCGCGTGGTCCTGGTCATGGACCACTACCTGCCCGAGCGCGACGACGAATCGCGCCGCATCGTGCGCATTGCGCGCGACTGGGCGCGTGAGCAAGCCTTGCCCCATGTGTATGACGGCCAGGGCATCTGCCATGTGGTGGTACCCCAGCACGGCCACATCCGCCCCGGTATGTTCTGCGTGGGCGGCGACTCGCATTCGCCCACCGGCGGCGCCTTTGGTGCCTACATGTTCGGCATCGGAAGTACCGAAATGCTGGGCGTGGTCGTCACCGGCGAGATCTGGCTGCGTGTGCCGCACACCCTGCAGATGCACTGGAGCGGCCAGCTGGGCACCGGCGTGACCGCCAAGGACATGATGCTGCACATGATCGGCCGCTTTGGCATGAACGGCGGCCAGTACCAGGCCGTGGAGTTTGCCGGCCCTGCCGTGCAGGCGCTGGGCATGCAGGAGCGCATGACGCTCTCCAACATGAGCGCCGAGCTGGGTGCCCAGGCCGGGCTCATCGCCCCCGACGCGACCACGCGCGACTGGCTCGCCGCCCATGGTGTGCCCGCCGATACGCTGCACGACCTGCACGCGTGGAAGACCGACGAAGACGCAGTGCTCACGCGCCACACTTTCGACGCCACCACGCTCACCCCCCAGGTGGCCGCGCCGCACAGCCCTGCCAACGCGGCACCCGTGGCCAAGCATGCGGGTCAGGCCATCGACGTGGCCTACATCGGCGCCTGCACGGGCGCCAAGCTCGATGACCTGCGTGCCGCCGCCGCCGTGCTGCGCGGCAAGCGCGTGGCCAGCGGGGTGCGCCTGATGGTGGCCCCCGCCAGCCAGCAGGACCAGACCGCCGCGCGCGAAGAGGGCGTGCTGCAGGTGCTGCAGGACGCCGGTGCCGAACTGTTCCCCACCACCTGCGGGGCCTGTGCAGGCTATGGCGACACGGTGGGCGACAACACCACCGTCATCTCCAGCACCGCCCGCAATTTCAAGGGCCGCATGGGCTCGGCCACCGCGCAGGTGTACCTGGCATCGCCCTACACCGTGGCGGCATCGGCTTTGCGCGGCTGCATCACCGACCCCCGCGAGGTACTCGCATGAGCATGATTCACCCCCTGAGTCGCTTCGCGCCTTCCCCCTCTCTCGCTGCGCGGGAGGGGGACGCCACCGGTGGTCTGGCAAAGCCAGTTCCACGGTGGCACTGGTCTGGGCCTTGCCGGTTTCATACACCGCGCGCTGGATGAACGACATGACGAATATTCACAGGGTATGGCGCCTTGGCGCCGACATCGACACCGATGTGCTGGCCCCCGGCCACGCCATGAAGCACGGCCTGGACGTGCTGGCGCGCCACTGCCTCGAATCCGTGCGGCCGGACTTTGTGGCCGGCGTCCGCAAGGGCGACGTGATCGTGGCGGGCCCCAACTTCGGCATCGGCTCCTCGCGCGAGCAGGCCGCCGCCGTGCTGGTGCGGCTGGGCATCGTGGCGGTCATCGCGCCGTCGTTCAGCGGCCTGTACTTTCGCAATGCCTTCAACCTGGGCCTCCTGCTGCTGACCTGCGCCGAAGCCGATGCGATCGGCGAATGTGAGGCGATCACTCTGGACTGGCAGGCGCCTGCCGTCATCACACCGCAGGGCAGGGCGCTGGCATGCGAGCCCATTCCCCCGTTTCTCATGGACATGGTGCGCGCTGGCGGCTTGCTGAACCAGCTGCGCACCCGCTTTGGCAAGGAGGCCGTCAATGGCTGAACACAACACCACCACCGCACCGCCCCCCATGGACCCCGTCACCCTGGCCGTGCTGCGCGGCCGGCTGGAGCAGATCGCCGACGAGATGGACGCCACGCTGTACCGCAGCGCGTTCAACCCCATCATTGCCGAGGCGCATGACGCCTGCCACGGGCTGTACGACGCCACCAGTGGCGACACGCTGGTGCAGGGCAAATCGGGCCTGCCCGTGTTTGTGGGTGCCATGGCGTTTGCGGTGCGCGCGGCCATGCGCGTGGCGGCCGAGCGCGGCGGCATCACGGCGGGCGACACCTGGCTCTTCAACGACCCCTACGAGGGCGGCACCCACGCCAACGACTTCAAGCTGGTGCGGCCGTTCTTTCGGGGTGGCAAGCTGTACTGCTTTCTGGCATCGGCCGCGCACTGGCAC
>LNEG01000017.1 GCA_001464865.1 Burkholderiales bacterium Ga0074133 | reverse complement strand
CTGCTGCTCCGTTCGGGCCGACAGGTCGTTGTTGCCCGAGGCAATCTGCGAGCTGGCCGATGCCACCCCTTCGGCGTTCTGGCGCACCAGGCTCACGGTGCTGGCAAGGCTTTGCTGCATGCGCTGCAGGGCGCCAAGCAGTTGGCCGGTTTCATCCTTCGAGTGCACGGTGATCTGCGTGCCCAGGTCACCCGCGGCAATGCTGTCAGCCACCTTCACGGCGGACTCCAGCGGCCGGGTGATGGATCGGATGATGCTTACCGCCAGAAAGATCGCCAAAGCGATGGAAATCACCCCGGCAATCAGCACATCTCGCTGCAGCGCCATGGCGCTGGCCTCGGCACGCTGCCCCGCTGCACTGGTGACGTCTCCTTGAAATTTAGTCTGTTCTTCGATAGTCGCCTGGTAGGCCAGTTGCGTCGGCCGCAGTTTTTCCTCCAGAAGCTGTACCGCGGCCTCCTTGTTGCCTTGCCGGATGAGCGCCATGTACTCGTCGCCGAGCTTCACAAATTCTGCGCGCTGCTGGTTCATGCGCTTGAGGATCTCTTCACCCTTGGGGCTTTCGATCAGCCCATCGAGTTCCTTGTACTTTTCGGTGATCAGGGCACGGTTTGCGGCCACCTGGTCGAATGCGCTCTTGACCACCGTCTCGCTGCTGAAAATGGCCAGGTTTCGAAACTGGATGGCCTGCACGTTGACCCCGTTGGCCAGCACCCCGAGAGCTGTGGTAATGGGAATGCGCAACTCCACCACGTCGCGTAATTCCGTGCGCTGGCTGGCAGATCTGATCAGGCCGACGCTGCCCAGGACCACAAGAAGCAAGACCAGAAGGGTGAATGCCAGGGACAGGCGCGTAGAGATCTTCAGCTGGTACATAGCGGTCTTTCCTGGGATGGGTGGTAAGGATTGACTACAGCATGCTACAAACCGGCACCGTTGTGGCACGGTGTTGCACGCCCGAGCCACGCCGCAACCGCCGCGCGGGAAAACACCGTCCCTGCGGACTAGAAAACAACAGACTCGAAGGCCGGGTACAGCGCGTCGATCCAGTGGTCCAGCTCATCCTGCGTGACGTGCAGGTGCTCCATGCAGGCCTCGCCGTGCAATTGCCATTCGCGCGTGGGGGGCAGGTTCTCGTGGTGGGTCACCAGGTAGTCGGCCAGCGCGCCCATGGCCACGAGGTGCCGCACTGTCGGGTCAAAGCGCTCGTCAGACAGGCAGGCAAAGTCGTGGTGCAGCCACACGGCCTGCGCGACGGCGGCCGGCAGGTGCCAGGTACGCGCCACGATGGCGCCCATCACGGCATGGTCGGTCTTGTGGTTGGCGTTTTCTGTCTGGGTGAAGGTACGGTCTTTGCGGGCCAGGGCTTCGGTCACGGTGGACGAATATCCGCGCACAGCCTTGACCAGCACCGGTATGCCCACATGGCAAAACAGACCGAAGCTGTAGCCCAGCCCCGGGTCCAGGCTGTAGAGCTGGCGGCCGATGTGTTCACAGGCAATGGCGCGGCGTTGCGAGCTTTCCCAGAAATGGTCGAGCAGCGGCGAGCGCACGTTGAGCGCGTGGCGGGTAATGAACGCCGACAGGAGTTCCACCGATGGACGCACGCCCAGCACCGTCAGCGCCATACCCACCGTCTGGACCGGCTGCGCAAGCCCATGCAAAGGGCTGTTGGCAACGCGCATCAGTGCCGCCGCCATGGCAACGTCTGACGAGGCGAGCTGGTCGAGCGCCGTCAGGTCTACTTCGGGCGCGGCCATGATCTGCTGCAGGCGCAGCAGCGACTCGGGGCACGGAGGGATGACGATGGCGCGCACAGCCGGATGAATGCGCGCCTGCTTCAGGTCCAGATCAATGGGGTGCGGAGTGGTCACGGCCGTGGGTTCAAGCGTGCGATGCAGGTCAATGAATGGGCCTGCAAAGGGCGCGGACCCCGGTGCAACGGCCTGCGGGCCGGGTTGCAACTGGTTGCATTGTCACCCCAAAAAGGACGTTCTCCGGGGGTTTTGATCGACAGGCTACGGTCTTTGATGGAGCAGGCGGCTGGCGGGGCCGCCTGCGCCGCGCCTTCCGAGCCCAGGCACCCGGATGGCTCAGGCCGGGCCGCTGCCCGCAATGTACCCAGGGTGGCTCAGATGCCTGCCCCATCCATCTGCAGCGCCTGCCGCGTGGCGTGGCTGCTGCGGCCCGGCATGGCCTCGCCCAGGTAGTCCAGAAACCGGCGCACAGCGGGTGACAACCCGCGGCGCGAGGGGAACACCGCATGCACGATGGCCGGGGCAGGCGCCCACGCGGGCAGCACGCGCACCAGCCGCCCCTCGCGGATCTCGTCCTGGCACATGTAGTCGGGCATCCAGCAGATGCCGGTGCCGGCTACAGCGGCAATCTTGAGGGTGAGCAGGTCGTCGGCCACGTAGCGCGGCGTGTGCTGCACCACCTGGTGTACGCCGCCAGGGCCGATGAGGTTCCAGGTGGAGCGCCCGTCCGGCGCCGACATGGCGATGCTGTCGAGCCGCGCCAGGTCTTCCAGCGTCTCGGGGGTGCCCTGGCGGATCAGCTGTTCGGGGCTGGCGACCAGGATCTGGGTGGCCTGGTCCAGCCGCTTGACGACCATGCTGCCGCTGTCGTCTACCGACGGGCGCACCCGCAGGGCGACGTCGATGCCCTCTTCCACCAGATTGACGGCGCGGTTGCTCACCAGCATCTCGACACGCACCTCCGGAAAGGTGGACAGAAAGTGCGGCATCAGTTCGGCCAGCACCGTCTGCGCCAGCGTGACCGGGCAGCTCACGCGGATGGTGCCGCGCGGGGATGTCTGCACCTGGGCGGCCACGTCCGCCGCGGCCTGGGCCGATTCGCGCATGGCCTGGCAGTGCCGCAGGTACGCCTCGCCCACCTCGGTGAGCGACAGCCGGCGCGTGGTGCGCTGCAGCAACCGCACGCCCAGCTGGGCCTCCAGCTCGGACACCCGCCGCGACAGGCGCGATTTGGGAATGCCCAGGGCGCGCCCGGCAGCGGCGAAGCCACCGCGCTCGACGACCTCGGCAAAGTAGAGCATGTCGTTCAGGTCTTGCATGGCAGTCATCGTTCTACAGATAGAACAATCTATCGCAAGTTCCCTGGCTTATCAACGCGGGGGCGACTGTCCAGAATTCAGCCCATGGTCGCACGGCGGCCCTGCCCAGTTACCACCCCTCTCAGGAGACTCACATGCCACTGCTTCACGTCGACTCGGCCATCACCGGCGCGCAATCCGTATCCCGCCAGCTCACCGCCAGCACGGTGGCGGCGTGGGTGGCCGCCCACCCCGGCACCACGGTGCAGTACCTGGACCTGGCCGAAGCCGCCCCGTCGCATCTGTCGGCCCAGTCGATGGGTTTTCGCACCGGCCAGGCCGCCTCGACCGAAGCCGAGCGCGCCGAGAACGCGCTGTCTGAAGCGCTGGTGAGCCAGTTCCTGGCGGCCGATGTGATCGTGATCGGCGCACCGCTGTACAACTTCTCGGTGCCCAGCCAGCTCAAGGCCTGGATCGACCGCCTGGCGCAGGCCGGCCGCACCTTCCAGTACACCGACAAGGGCCCCGTGGGCCTGGCAGGTGGCAAGACGGTGATCGTCGCATCGACCCGTGGCGGCGTGTACTCCACCAGCGAAGGCGGCCAGGCCATGGAGCACCAGGAGAGCTACCTGAAAGTGGTGTTCGGCTTCTTCGGCATCACCGACGTGCGCTTTGTGCGCGCCGAAGGCGTGGCCATGGGCCCCGATGCGAAGGCCGCCGCCCTGGCTTCGGCACAGGCGCACATCGCCCAGCACACAGGCGCTGTGGCCCACGAGACCAGCGCTGCCTGACGCAGGCACCGTGAGCGCCGCGGTGGCCATCGCCCCTGCTGCGTTGCAAAGGCGGCTGGGGGCCGGTTTTTTGCACTTTTTTGGTCAAAACAGCCGCAGGTCCAGGTAATCTTTGCCCCCTTAGCTATGTATTTCATAGCATCTGGCGACTTGACCATATGGCTATTTGGCCATTTGGCTGCCCGACTTCCATCCAGCACGACCGGGCCCGAACGCGTGAACCGGCTGCAACGGCTGCAACGGCTAACCGGCCAAGACGCCAGACCGCCAACGGCGCAGCGCGTACGCCCATGGGGTGGCGCAGGCAGTATCGGCTAGGGCCTGTTCACACTATTTTTGCCAGTGCGAAGGCCATGCAAACGGCGCCAATCTAGGCGCGTGACGACGTCAAGGCCGGGGTTTGCATGGCCTTCCCTTCGGGTTGCAACCCAAAAGAGCCATCCGCGTCGTTGCCAAGCCTCGCTGGGGCCGCACCCCAGCTTCGTTTGGCGCCTAGCACCTGGCTCTTTTGGATTGCAACGCATCTGGCAAAAATAGTGTGAACAGGCCCTAGACCTGCGGGTGCTTTTGCAGCCACTGCGCTGCCAGCTGCGCGGGCGCCAGGGCGGGTGCAAACAGCCACCCCTGGAAACGCTGGCAACCCATTTTGACCAGCAGCTGCAGCTGCTCCTCGGTCTCCACGCCTTCGGCCACCACTTCCAGGCCCAGCGTGCGGGCCAGCGCATTCACCATGGCGCAGATTTCGCGGTCATTCATGTCGACCACGATGTCGCGCACAAACTCCTTGTCGATCTTGAGCTCGCCCACCGGCAGCCGCTTGAGCTTGACGAGCGACGAATGCCCGGTGCCAAAGTCGTCGATCGACAGCACGAAACCCGCATTGCGGAGATCCAGCGCGATCGCATAGAGCGACTCGTCGAGCAGCTGCGACTCGGTGATCTCCAGCACCAGGCCTGCGGGCAGCACGCCTTCTCGCCGGGTCGTGTCCAGGAGGGTCTGCACGAAGCCCGGCTCGCGCAGCTGGATGGTGGAGACGTTGACGGACATCACCGGCACCTGCCAGCCCTCGGCCCGCCACTGCGCCAGCTGGCGGCACGCAGTCTCGAACACCCACAGGCCGATCGGCACGATGAGCCCGCTTTCCTCGGCCAGCGGGATGAATTCGTCGGGCGGCACCGCCCTGCCGTCCACCGACCAGCGCAGCAACGCCTCGGCGCCCACCGTCTTGCGCTGCTGGTTCAGCTGCGGCTGGTACACCAGCGTGAACTCTCCGCGCTGCAGCGCGCCATACAGCCGGCGGCGCAGCTCCAGCCGGCTGCGGGTGATCTGCGTGAACTCCTCGATGTAGAAGCGGTACGAGCCCCGCCCCGCGCTCTTGGTGGCGTGCAGCGCGGAATGCGCGTGCTGCACCAGCTCCATGCTGCTGGCCGCATCGTCGGGGTACAGGCTGATGCCCATGCTGGCGCCCATGTACTGCGCGCCCACCTCCGACAGTTCCCAGGGCTGCGACAGCCCTTCGACCAGCGTGGCCGCCAGCTGGGCCAGCACCGTGCGCGAAGCCGGGCGCAGCAGCATCACCGTGAACTGGTCATTGGCCAGGCGCGACACCAGCCCCTGCCCGGCCAGCAAGCGCGTGATGCGCTGTGCGGCCTCGGTCAGCAGCGCATCGCCCACGCGGTGGCCATAGGTCTCGTTGACGCTCTTGAAGTGGTCCAGGTCGATGAGCAGCAGCGCCACGCGGCGGTCGGGCGCCTGCGCATAGCGCGACGCATCGGCCACGGCGCGCTCCAGCGCATCGTCGAAGTACCGACGGTTGGGCAGCCCGGTGAGGGCGTCGAAATGTGCGACCTGGTAGAGCCGCTCTTCGTTGCGCAGCACGGCTGCCTCGGCCGTGCGCAGGCGGTTGAGCAGGCTCACCACCAGGGTCTGGCGCAGGGCGGCCAGCAGCAGCACCACCAGGCAGAACGCGAGGATGAGCACCTGCATGCCCGTACGCCCATCGGGCGCCACAAACAGCAGCACCAGGGTGATCGCCGCCAGCGTCATCGACATCAGCGGCACGTAGTTCATGATGCGGTCGCACTGGTGGCGATAGGCCATGTCGGGGGCCGCCTCAAAGCGAAGGCCGCGGGCACCCCAGCCCACCGCCAGCGCCGACAGGCTGAAACTGGCGTTGAACCACATGCCCGGCTCGGCGGTGCCGCCGATCACCATCAGGTTCCACTGCATCCAGCTCATGCCGTAGCCCAGCATGCCGGCCAGCACCAGAAAGTGGGCAGAGCCGATGCGCAGGCCCACCGTCGGCACGGCCAGTGCCGTCACGCCGGCTGCAGTGAGAAACCCCGCCGGGTACAGCACCAGCACCAGGCCCACCGCCCACGACCCCACCCCGCGCGAGGGCAGGTAGACGACCAGGGTGAAGGCGAGCAGCGCCAGCACGGCGCCCCCGAAATCCAGCGCCGCGGTGTATGCGCGCTCTCGCGAGAGCCGGGCAAACGTGGCCCGGATGACGGCCACCGCCCACAGCGGCCCTCCCAGCAGGAACAACGCATCGGCCGGGGCCGGAAACGGATTCCAGCCCAGGGCCACCTGCACGTTCCACACCACCTGCCCCACTGCCACCAGCAGGGTGAACGCGAGCAGGCTACGGTGCAACCGCCGCTCAGCGGGGCGCGCTGCCGACCAGCCCCGCCAGGCCCAGAACGCCGACAGCCAGAACGCAAGCGTCCAGGACGCGTTGTCCAGAAACACTTTCAGTGCCGGGTCTGCCACCCGCAGCGACGCGGCAAACGCCAGCACGGCTGCGCCAAGGCAGACCGCTGTCAGGGTTCGTTCCGCGAGAGGCATGGGTCAGGGCTGTGGTGAGTCGGCCGTGGGCGCAATGGCAGCAAGACGTTAACCGCTCCATTGTGGCGCCTGGCGGCGGCATTCCAATGCCCGGTGGTGGCCGCCGGGTTACCACGTCGCCACGCGCCTGCGCTGCCAAGGCATGGCGCAGCACACCGACACGCGCCCTGCCCTTCGTGCGCCGTCTGGCGTGGCCCGCAGTGCAATGCCATGGAAAAAAGGGCACCCAGCGCATGTGCCACGTGCGCTGGGTGCCCTTTTCAGTGTCCATTTCGGCCGTGAGCGCCGGGGCGTCAGGCCATGCGGTGCACGCGCACCACCAGGGCCTAAAAGCCCGGCAGGACCGAACCCTTGAACTCGGTCTGGATGAACTTCTTCACGTCGTCCGACTGGTAGGCCTTGACCAGCTTGGCGACCCAGGGCTTGTCCTTGTCGGCCTCGCGCACGGCGATCAGGTTGACGTAGGGGCTCTTGGCGTTTTCCTGTGCAATCGCGTCCTTGCCAGGGTTCAGGCCGGCCGACAGCGCGAAGTTGGTGTTGATGGCCGAGGCGTCCAGGTCATCGAGCGACCGGGCCAGCTGGGCGGCGTCCAGCTCCACAAACCGGATCTTCTTGGGGTTGCCGACGATGTCCAGCGGCGTGGCCTTGAGGCCGGCGCCATCGCGCAGCTTGATCAGGCCCTTGTCCTGCAGCACCAGCAGCACGCGGCCGCCGTTGGTGGGGTCGTTGGGGATGCCGAACCTGGCGCCTTCCTTCAGGTCTTCGAGTTTTTTGACCTTCTTGGAATACAGGCCGATGGGGAAGTTGACCGTGTAACCCACGGCGGAGAGCTTGTAGCCGCGGTCGGCAACCTGCGCATCGAGGTAGGGCTTGTGCTGGTAGCTGTTGGCATCCAGGTCGCCAGCGGCCAGGGCCGCATTGGGCTGCACGTAGTCACTGAACTCGATGATCTGGATCTTGAGGCCGTCCTTCTCGGCGACTTTCTTGACCTGCTCAAAGATCTGCGCGTGGGGTCCGGCGGTCACGCCGATCTTGAGCGGCTTGTCCTGGGCCAGGGCCGCGCCAGAGAAGATAGCTGCAGCCGCCAAGGCCAGGGCGGATTGAAGGACGAATCGCTTGGTGCTCACGGAAAAAACCTTTCATGAAGAGATGCCTCGCATCCTAGGGTTTTCCCGATAAAACCAGAACGAATAACTTGTCATTCCCTTCAAACCAAAACACATATCAAACCACCGGGAGCCGTGTTACCCGCGCAGGGCCACGTTGTTGAGCTTGTCCAGCCGCTCGGGCCAGGCCCCCTCGACCGTGGCGCCCTGCAGCAGGATGCGCGTCCAGGCCACCCAGGCGTCCCACTGCACGCGCTTGTCCCACGCGTTGCCCCAGGCGCAAAACAGGTGCAGCGCGCTTTCGGCAGCCGCCCTGGCGTCGTCCTTGCGGCCCGCAGACAGGTACAGCTGGGCCAGCACCATCTGCGGCTCGCCCACCCAGGGGTTGTGGCGCACGGCGCTTTCCAGCACGCCCGTGGCCACGTCCAGGTCCACCAGCGGCTGGTCCTGCTGGATCACCGACCAGTACAGCGACGCCGCCGCTGCCTCGTTGGCGGCAGACAGGTGCTGCGAGCAGTGCGCAAACACGGGCGGCATGGGCAGCACGTCCTTCAGGCCCGGGTGCTGCAGCGCCTTGGCCAGGCCGTTGATCTGGTGCACCATGCGCCCCGACGGCCGCATGGGCCCGGGCCACAGCGATGCGGCCCAGTGCGTCTTCTGGCTGCGGTGCTGCACGTCCGGAAAGCGCGAGAAGATGTCGTCCTGCCAGCTGAACCACTGCTCGATGGTGTCGGCCATGCTCACGATGATGAAGGCCGCCACCTCGTAGGGCGTGAGCACATGGTCCTGCCCGTCTTTTTGCAACACCAGGCTGCCGTCGGCCTCCAGCGCGTGGGCCAGCACCTTCTGCACGAACTGCGTGCGCGACTGCGTGCAGAACAGGTAAACCAGGTGCTCGGCCGACTCGCCCGCAATCTCGCGCACCCGGGCGCGCTCCCTGGCGGGGTCGAACTTCACCAGGTCCACAAAGGCGTTGCCATACACGCTGTGCAGCAAGCCCAGCAGGCGTACATCGCGCGGCTGTTGCCATACCGTCAGGGTGCGCGTCACGCCCACCAGGTGGTGGCGAAAGGTGCCGGCCTTGTGCCAGTCCTGCCCCACGTTGCGCGCCAGCACCGTGGGCAGCACCGGGGCCAGCTCGGGGTCGCGGGCCAGCCACTCGTCATCCAGCAGCGGCTGGGCGCGGGCAAACAGGTCGGCATCGAAGGGATGAAGCGGAAGGGTCATGGTGGCTGGTCTCCGGCGTAATGGCGGCAGGGAATGCGATGTGTGCACAGTATCGGCGCAGCCTGCGCGGGCGCCCGGCGGGCATGCACTGCCGTTTAGGAGCGAAATCGGCTTGAAGTGCTTTGATTGATTGCCCCTAAAGCTATATAAATAATAGCAAACGCTCTTCCCCGAAGTCATGATGGCCATGGGTGTACTACCGGTGCCAGGGGGTCCTGGCACCGTTGCAGGCGATTACAGCGACGGGTCGATCAGCACCTTGGCCCCGGTATTGCGCGGGCCGTAGAACGCGATGGCGTCTGCGCCCAGCGCACCCGCCAGCGACACCGTGCGGGCGTAGCCGCTGGCAAACGTGGTCTTGAGCTCGGCCGCCACACGCTCGCGCAGCGCCTGCGTGGCCGCAGGGCCGATCTTGTTCAGGAACGGGAACAGCAGCCAGCCGCCCACGCCCCAGGCCATGCCAAAGGTGCGCTGGATTTCGGTGGGGCGCGTGTCCAGGTGGCCGTACAGATACACCTGCTTGTGCACGGCCGAGCCGTAGCGGCTGTACTCCTTGGCCGTGCGGTTGATGGCGGCCTCCATGCACTGCAGGATCTGCCCGGCCAGCGTGCCGCCGCCCGTAGCGTCAAACGCAAGGGTGGCGCCGGTGGCGGCCAGCGCGTCGGTCAGCTCGGCCATGAAGGTGGGCGCGCTGCTGTCACACACGTACTGCGCGCCGATGCTGCGCAGCAGCGCGGCCTGCTCGGGCTTGCGCACGATGTTGACCAGCGCAATGCCGTCCTTGCCGCACAGCTTGTTAAGCATCTGGCCCAGGTTGCTGGCGGCGGCGGTGTGTACCAGGGCCGTGTGGCCTTCGCGCTTCATGGTCTCGACCATGCCCAGCGCGGTCAGCGGGTTGACGAAGCACGACGCGCCCTCGGCCGCGGTGGTGCCGGGCGGCAGCACCAGGCACTGCGCAGCGGGCATGGCACGGTACTGCGTGTACATTGCGCCGCCGATCACGGCCACCGTGCGGCCCAGCAGGGCCTGCGCGGCGGGCGAAGCGCCTGCGGCCACCACCAGCCCCGAACCCTCGTTGCCCACGGCCATGCTCTGGCCCACGCGTGCGGCCATGCCGGGCATGGCGCGCTCGGGGATGCGAGCGGTGGCTACCGGGCGCTCGGCAGTGCCCGCCACCTGCACGGTCGACAGATCGGCCGGGCCCAGGAGCAGGCCGATGTCCGACGGGTTGATGGGCGCGGCCTGCATCTGGATCAGCACGTCATCCGGGCCTGGCGTGGGCACGGGCACGGATTCAAGGCTGATCTGCAGGGTGCCGTCGGCCTGTACCAGGGAACGGAGTTCCAGCGCGGTGGTGGGAAGGGTTGGGTTCATGAGGGGCTCAGGTGGATGGGTGCAAAGCGCCGGGTGCGGGGGCAGCCCGGCATGGCGGGAGATCGCGCCCTGGGGCACCGTCTTTCCCGCGTCCGACGCCATTTTTCAACAGCTTGCGCCGATCCGCTGTCCCCTGCGTTTCGGGGCCCCGCATTGGTAGGTGGCTACCTGTTCACGCCCCGGCGCCGGCACGACCTTCCCCCACGCTGGCACGCCAAGTCAGATACACCATGCCGGCGGCAACCAGCAGCACCAGAGCGCTCAGGGCGAATGCGCTCTGGTACCCGCTGCGATCCAGCAGCAACCCGCCTGCGGTGGAGCCCAGGCCAATGGCCAGTTGCACCACCGCCACCATGAGGCCGCCGCCCGCTTCCGCGTCATCGGGCAGCGTACGGGCCACCCAGGTCCACCAGCCCACGGGGACTGCCGTGGCCACCAGCCCCCACACGCCCAGCAATGCGGTCACCCAGGTCAGCCGGTCGCCCACGCACACCAGCGCCACAGCGATGAGCGCCATCAGCACCGGGGCAATGCAGAGCGTGCGGTAAAAGCCCCGGTTCAGCGCCGTGCTGATGAGGGTGGTGCCCACAAAGCCCGCCACACCCATCACCAGCAGGATGAACGACACGGTGAAGCCACCGGCATGGGTGACGTCTTCCAGAAACGGCCGCACGTACGTGAACAACGCAAACTGGCCCAGAAAAAAACAGCCAACAGCGAGCATGCCCACAGCCACCACCGGGCGCCGCAGCAGGCCGATGGCGGAGCCGGGGCCCCGCGTGCGCTGTGGCTCGACAGGCATTGCGGGCAGGCTGACCCATTGCCACACCAACGCCAGCACCGCCACGGGCACCAGGCAGAAAAACGCGCCGCGCCAGCCGATCACCGCGCCCAGATAGCTGCCCAGCGGCGCCGCCACCACCGTGGCCAGCGCATTGCCGCCATTGAAGACGGCCAGCGCCCGGGGCACCTGCGGCGCAGGCACCAGCCGCATGGCCGTGGCGGCCGACAGCGACCAGAAGCCCCCCACCACCACGCCGATCAGCGCACGCCCGGCCATGTACACGGCATAACTGGGCGCCAGCGCAATGACCACGCCCGACAGGCACATCAGGCCTGTGAGCCACAGCAACACGGTCTTGCGGTCGATGCGGCCCGCCAGACGCGCCACCGACAGGCTGGCAAGCACCGCCGCAGCACCCGACACCGCGATGCCCTGCCCCGCCCGCCCTTCGCTGACGGCAAGGTCGGCCGCGATGGGCGTGAGCAGGCTCACCGGCATGAACTCGGACGCAATCAGCGCAAAGACGCACAGCGTCATGGCCAGCACGCCGCCCCAGCGCGCAGGCTGCGCTGTTGTGGCTGGTTCGCCCGTCACTGCGGTGACCTCCGGTCCACCGCCGCCGTCATCCGCCTCGCGTGCCAGCGCCCGGGCCGCCGGTGTTGGCATGGTCACGCCAGGTGCCGGCTGAAGAACGACGCCAGCTTGTCCCAAGGAATCAGATTCACGCGGTCGTACAGATCCACATGGCCTGCACCGGGCACGTAGTGCAGCTCCTTCGGCTCGGCCGCGCGCCGGAAGGCGTCTTCGCTGAACTCCCGGGAATGCGCCTGGTCGCCGGTGATGAACAGCAGCGGGCGCGGCGAAATCGTCTCGATGTCATTGAACGGATAGAAGTTCATGAACTTGACGTTGCTGGTGAGCGTGGGTTGCGTGGTGGTCCAGGGCGAGGCGCCCCTGGGCGTGAACTCGCCGCGCGGCGTGCGGTAGAAGTCAAAGAACTCGCGCTGGATCGGGTGCGTGTCGGCCGCCAGCGCGAGCACGGTGCCCCCGGTGTATTGCGTGGCGGCACCGGTGAACTCGGCATGGCGCTGGGCAGCCGCCGTGGCGATGATCTGCTTGCGCTGCTCCACGGTTTGCGAATGGTTGAGCGCCTGGCGGTTGGCGGCACCCATGTCGTACATGCTCACGGTGGCAATGGCCTTCATGCGCGGATCGATCTTGGCGGCGCTGATGACAAAGCTGCCGCTGCCGCAGACGCCGATGGCGCCAATGCGCTCGCGGTCCACCACAGCCTGTGTGCCCAGAAAGTCCACCGCCGCACTGAACGCCTCGGCGTAGAGGTCTGGCGCAACGGCATTGCGCGGCTGGCCTTCGCTCTCGCCCCAGAACGGCAGGTCCAGCGACAGCGTGACAAAGCCCTGCTCGGCCATCCGGGTGGCATACAGGTTGGCGCTTTGCTCCTTGACCGCGCCCATCGGGTGGCCCACCAGGATGGCGGCGTGCTTCTGGTTGCGGTCCAGGTTGCGGGGCATGTACAGGTTGCCCGCCACCACCATGCGGTACTGGTTGCGAAAGCTGACCTTGCGCCGCACCACCCGGTCGCTTTGGTAGAAGTTGTCGGCATCCGCGGGCTTGCCCGAAGGCAGCGGCGCGGCCGCCATGGCGGGGCCGTGGGCTGCCGCCAGGGTGCCCAGTGTGGCCGCGCCGACCCCTGCCTGGATGAGAAAGTCGCGGCGGCCCTGCGCGGGTTGGTCTGCCCCGGCGTCGGTGTGGGCTGCATGTGCGGTGTCGGTGGTGTGGTCCATGGTGAATGCTCCTGTGGAGGAAAAAAGGCAAAGGCGGGGCACGGGGCGCCCCGAAGGACCCCGAAAAAGACGGTGGTGGTGTTTTCGATTTGTGGGTTACCCGGCATGCCGGGGAACCTCACATCGGCTGGGTCGACTGGCTGTTCAGTCGTTCAGTCGTTCAGTCGCTCATCCGCTCGATGCGCACGGCAAACGGCCCGGGCCGATGCAGCACCGACAGGCCGCTGTCGACCTTGCCCAGGCGCACCAGGCCCCGGTCGGCCACGGTGCCGTTCAGATAGATGGCCAGGTTGCCCCAGGGCGCGTAGTAGGCAATGTCGCCCGTGACCGGTGTCATGCCCATGCTTTCCGGCGGGGTGGAGAGCTTGCGCGGCAGCGTGGCAATGCGCTCGATGACGGCGTAGTTGTCGAGCGTGAGCGACAGCGGCAGCAGCGCGGCAAAGTCGCGCGCAGCGGGGTTGTTTTCCAGCGTGGCGGTGGCTGCGCCGCCCTCGGCAAGCAGGCGGATTTTCACGGGGCGCTCCTGGGCAAAGGTGGTGGCAGGCGCAGCAGTGGCCGCCAGCAAGATTGCACAGGCAAGGCCTGCCAGTGCCGTGCGGCGGGGGGAACGGGTGCGTGTGGTGGGTGCCATGAAAGCGAGTTTGCCCGGCACCTGCCCGGCTGACTAGATAATGAATCGCGAATAGGTTTATTAGAAAATCTAACCAATCCCCTCCAGGAGCAACCCGTGGCGC
Source organism: Burkholderiales bacterium Ga0074133 (assembly GCA_001464865.1). Lineage (GTDB taxonomy): Bacteria > Pseudomonadota > Gammaproteobacteria > Burkholderiales > Burkholderiaceae_C > Acidovorax. The sequence goes on along the minus strand of LNEG01000017.1, from coordinate 853 downwards.
GACGCAACCTGAACGACCTGCTGGCCTTCGTCACCGTGGCGCGCGAGGGCAGCTTCACCCGCGCCGCAGCCGCGCTGGGCGTGACCCAGTCGGCCCTGAGCCAGACCATCCGCAGTCTGGAGGAGCGGCTGCAGATACGGTTGCTGACCCGCACCACGCGCAGCGTCTCGACCACCGCCGCAGGCGACCGCCTGGTGCAGGCCATAGGCCCGCGCTTTGACGAGATCGAGACCGAACTGGACGCACTGACGGCGCTGCGCGACAAGCCCGCCGGCACCGTGCGCATCACCTGCGGCGACCACGTCATGCATTCCACACTGCTGCCCAGGCTGATGCCGCTGCTGCACGACAACCCCGACATCACGCTGGAGTTCGACATGAGCTACGGCTTTCGCGACATCGTGGCCGACCGTTTTGACGCCGGCGTGCGCCTGGGTAACACCATCGACAAGGACATGATCGCCATGCCCATCGGCCCGCCGCTGCGCATGGCGGTGGTGGCATCGCCCGGCTACTTTGCCGCCCATCCCGTTCCCAAAACCCCGCACGACCTCACGGCGCACCGCTGCATCAACCAGCGCATGCCCACCTCGGGCGGGCTTTATGTGTGGGACTTTGCGCGCAAGGGCAAGCAGGTCAACGTGCGGGTCGACGGCCCGCTGATCTTCAACACCGCCCCGCCCCAGGTGGATGCGGCACTGGCCGGGCTGGGCATTGCCCTGCTGCCCGAAGACGAGCTGGCCACCCATATCGCCGAAGGCCGGCTGGTGCGCGTGCTGGAAGACTGGTGCCCGCCCTTCGCGGGCTACCACCTGTACTACCCCAGCCGCCGCCAGCCCTCACCCGCGTTTTC
>LNEG01000016.1 GCA_001464865.1 Burkholderiales bacterium Ga0074133 | reverse complement strand
TTCCTCGCTGAATCTGCTCTTCTTCATGTCCGTCATTCTCCTGGTGGTTGACGGACTTCACTAACTTCAGACTGGTACGGCTGGAAGGGGGCAGGTCAGTAGTCGTCCATGAAAGATTGAAATGGTAGTTGACGCTTTAGCTATAGCCACTGATTCGCTCTAGGACTAGTTCGTGTTACTCATTCGGCGCTTTCGCAACGATCAAATGACCGCTGTTGGCCGGTTGCAGAAGGTGGTCCTGCACGTATCTTGCCGACTGCGCCTTATGGCAGCAGCTCGACGCTGAGCGGCGGATGAACTTCCGCAACAAGGCGTCTCCATGGAAGATGCCCCGCGCGCGGGTGCCTGCCATACCCACTACGGAACAGGCGCTGGGAACTGGCCACCGCGCCTACCGGACAGAACCAGCTTTCCGCGCAGGCCCCAAAAGGGAATCCGGATCCTGTCCTCTTCCCGTCGCTCCCGATTCAGCACTGCTCACAAACCCCAAAGATCGCCGGCGCCATTTCTAAAGTGCAGTGGCTTTCCGCACGGCGCTTGGCGAAGCCTTTCGCCGGGCGGGATGAATTGAGCGTGAACGGTCCAATCCGGGTGTGCCGGATCAGCAGCCGGCTGTCAAAAATCCATAAAAAATAGCTGCTGGCGCTTGTTGCATATGCGCTGGCAGCTATCTTTTGAGTGGCGTTCAGGCCTTTAACGGCCTGCACCACCCAGGCTTACTTGTTCTTGTCCTTGCCGCGCGGGATGACCGCGGTCATGGGCGGCATCGGGCGGTCGGACACGCTGCCCTCCTTGGGGAGCGAGGTGTCTTTCTTGGGTTTCTTTGCCATCTTGTTGCTGCGTTGTTCGCCTTTGGCCATGCTGCCTCCTGTAAGGGTCTCGGGATGAAACCGTGCCGCATGGTAAGTGACAAACCCTCGCTGCTCAGGCTGGCGGGGTCTCCCTGGCATCGCTGGCCCCTGCGCTGGCGGCACACGCCTGCGCTGGTGCGGGTGCCAACGGCCGCAGTCGGGCCTGCAACCCGCGGTGAAAACGCAGCAGCCGCGCGATGTGGTCGGCCGCACAGGGCGCTATCGGTTCGCGCTCCTCGCTCTGGCGCTGTGCGTACGTGAATGCCACCACCGCGGGGCCTTCGCGGGCTTCGTCCACGTCCATCTGGTAGACGCTGTGGGTGTTGTCGGCATCGTCCCCGGGCGCGGGGTCACCGTTCTTCCAGCTGAACTTGAGGGCGCGGCCCCAGGGCACGCCGTTGTGCATGCACGGCTGGCGCGCACCCAGCCACAGGTCGCCCTCCCACCAGCCGTTGTGGGCGTCGTCCCACCAGTTGCTGCAGCGCTCGGCAAACACCGGCAGGCCGGTGAATTCCTCGATGCTCGCCGCCGTCATCCCGGCCTGCAGCTGCCGCCACAGGGGGTAGCGCGCCCGGTGCTGCCCCACGCCGCGGCGCACGTAGTCGAGAACACCGCGCCAGGCATGCGCACAGGCCTGCCACGCCTCTGGGTGGCGGCTGGCGTCCAGCGGCTGCCAGGGGCCGGGTTGACCTTCTGCATAGGGGCGAAAGGCCAGCGTCAGGCGCGGAGCACGGGGCACGCGGCGCAGCCGGACGGCGGCGCCCAGGCGCGCCCGCAGCCCGGTGCGCACCGGGGCTTCATCCACCGAAAAATAGAAGTCCCAGGCCTTCCACACCGTGATGTGGATGTGGTCGTCGCGGCGGTCGCCAGCGGCATCCACATGCTGGCGGCACAGCAAAAAGTCGGTCTGCCCGAACCAGCCGGTGGCCGTGAACTGCTTGTGCGCGATCACGGGTGAGCGCAGCACGGCCCGGATGTTGCCGATGCTGATGTCGGTGCCCTCCAGCAAGTCGTGGGCCATGGGCAGCGCGGCGTCAATGTCTTCGCTGCTGCGTGCCGCGCTGCCGCCGCCGTGCAAGGCAGCCAGCACGGCACGGCGGTCCAGCAGGGCGGCCACACCGTTCTCCCCGTCGCTCAGACCGTTCAGCAGTGCAGGCGGAAACACGGCCCCGACCGCCTCGCACGAGAACGCTGCCAGGTGCGGGCCGCCGCGCACCTCGTCGATGAGATAGTCCACCGTTTCCGCGGGTGCGATCTGCACCGCATGGCCGCCGGTGAACACGGCCACGCGCGCCTGCAGACCTGCCTGCACCGACAGCGTGCCTTCGCTGCCGTGGCACCACAGCAGGTCGGTCACGTGCAGGCCGCCGACGATGTGCAGGTGCGTACCCGCCAGCACGGCGTTGCGGGCATGCAGGCTTGCGCTCACGACCAGTTGGGCGGGCCGGGCGGGGCTGCCGTGGGCGCCGTCTCCGTTCCGCTCGGTCTGGGCGGTGAGGGTGCCGTCAATGCGCAGGTCTCCATCGACCAGCACCACCGCGATGTGAACCCCGGCGGAAGGCGTGTGTTCGCGCTCGTGGGGGTGCGCATCCATCGCGGTGCCCGCATCGAACAGCCCTGCATCCACCCATGCACGCAGGTCAGCCATCGGGTGGTCGAGGTCGAGGTGGGGCAGGCGTGCGTCGCCCGTGATGTGCAGCGCCATCGCATCTGCCCTTGCGGTGGGTGGGCTGCCTGCCGGCAGGCGGTGGGCGACTTCGGCCAGGGGGCAGATGCGGGCGGATGGCATGGGCAGGCAGGCGGGCAGGTCGGGCACAGTCGAAGGCATCGTACACCCCGCGACGGCACGCACACGGCTTTGCGCAGACAATCATGTGTTGTCTTATCAATCATCTGCCATGAGCCAGAATCCCCCCGTTTTTGAAGTCCTGCCCCGTGATCTGTCGGCCTACCGCCAGGGCAATGTCGGCATCGACTACGTGCACCGTTTCGAGTCCGGAAAGCCCGGCCCGCACGTCTTGATCAATGCCCTGACCCACGGCAACGAAATTTGCGGCATGGTGGCCGCCACGCACCTGCTGGACGCGGGCGTGCGCCCGCTGATCGGCACGCTCACCATCAGCTTTGCCAACGTGGCGGCGTACGAATCGTTCGACCAGGCCCGGCCCTTTGAAAGCCGCCAGCTGGTGCACAACCTCAACCGCATCTGGTCGGCCGCCGAGCTCGATGGTGCCGACGAAAGCCCCGAGCTGCTGCGCGCGCGCGCCCTGCGGCCCGTGGTGGCTGCCGCCGACCACATCCTGGACATCCACTCCACGAGCCAGGACGTGGAGCCGTTCTGGGTGTACCCGGCCTACGCTCGCAATGCGCAGGCAGCCGTGGCCATGGGCACGCCGCCGGTCCACCTGGTCATGCCCAGCGGCCTGGGCTCGGGTACGCCGCTGATCCAGCACGGCCGTCACGGTCAGGCGCAGGGGGATGGCGTGGCGCTGGTGGTCGAGTGCGGCCAGCACTTCTTGCAGTCGGCCGCCGACATGGCCACCGGGGTGGCGCTGGACTTTCTCGCGCACTTTGGCCTGGTGGCGCCGCGCGCATCGCGGCCTGCCGGCCCGGCTGTGCAACGCCGTTATGAGCTGCTGGAAACCTGCATGGTGCGCACGCCCGACTTCCAGTTCACCCGGCCCCTGCGCGGCTTTGAAGTGTTCGCCAGGGATGAGCTGATTGCCACCGATGGCACGCACGAGATCCGTGCGCTGTGTGACGACTGTACGGTGATGATGCCAACGCCGCGAGGCGGTGTACCTCACGCGGCCGGTCTGAGGCCGTAAGGCCTGGTGCGACAGGGATCGCACCGCGGTTCGCCCGCCAAGGCCCCCTGACACCAGATTTTGTGCCAAATCGGCCGGGGGTCCAGGTATTGTTTGCCTGGTGTGCTATCTAATTGGTAGCAAAAGCCGGTCGTGGCGCTTCGGCCTCAGCAGCCAGTCAGCCGGTTGCACTGCTGCGATCACTTCCGTGAAGGCGCATCCGAAGCCGCGGGTGGCGCCTCGCCTTCGATGCGGATCTTGCCGTCGCGCACGTACTGGTTGAACTGGTCCTTGGGCAGTGCGGCAGACCCTGCCGCCTCGTTGTCGGCCGTCCAGCTCAGCGTGGCGCTGTCCTTGGCGGTTTCGATCTCGACCGGGCCCTTGGGGATGGGCAGCGGGGCTCCGTCGCCGGGCGTGAAGGTGACTTTTCCGTGGATGGTGGCTTGCTGGGTCATGGTGTGGTTCTCCGGGCAGCGAAGGCTGCCGCTCACATCCATTGGAAAGGCGACCAGCGTGCGCCCGTGTAAGACGTGACCGGCGTGTGTTGCGCGCGCCCGCCGCGAATGTGCTGCGCGCGCAGGGAGTCTGGGGGCCGCCTCCGGGCGACTCAGGGCGGCAGCACTGGCTGTGTGCGCTCCTGCCGCACCAAGTAGAGCCCGCTGCCGATGATGATTGCGCCGCCCAGCAGCGTGGCCCCGCCGGGCACGGCCTGCCACAGCACCCAGTCGAGCCCCATGCCCCACGCGAGGGCCGTGTATTCAAAGGGCGCCACCACCGATGCCTGACCGTGGCGAAACGCCTCGGTGATCGCCAGCTGCCCCAGAAAACCCGTGACGGCCAGCCCCGCCACCAGCGGCCAGTGCACCTGCTGCACGGCCACCCAGCCGGGCAGGGCCAGCGTGCCCGCACCCAGCGCCAGCAGCGCCGTGGTCCAGAACACCAGGCTGGCGCTCGAATCGGTGCGCGTCAGCAGCCGCCCCGTCACGGCCGACACCGCATACCCGGTGGCAGCGCCCAGCACCGCCAGCGCACCCAGGCTGAAGAAGGCATCCTGGCTGGGCCGCAGGGCCACCAGCACGCCCACCATGCCCAGCGCAATCGCCACCCAGTGCGATGCGCGCACCCGCTCGCCCAGCACCACGGTAGACAGCACCGTGATGATCAGCGGCGCAATGAAAAACAGCGTGTAGGCCTCGGCCAGGCCCAGCTCCTTGAGCGCATAGGCAAACAGCGCCAGCATGCTGATGTTGAGCGCGCCGCGCAGCAGGTGCAGTGGCCAGCGCACCCTGAGCAGGCCCCGCACCTCGCCGCGCCACAGCACGTACAGCACCACCAGCGGCAGGGCCGCCCAGCCGCGCAGCGCCGCCACCTGCATGGCGGGGTAGCTGGCCGTCAGCGTCTTGAGCAGCGCATCCATCAGCGAGAAAAATCCCACGGCGGCAACCATGGCAAGAATGCCGCGCAGGTTGGCCTGGGCAGCCGTGGAAGGCGTGGGGTGCATGAAACGGGACAGCAGTCGGTGCAGCGGTGGAGGGCCGAAAAGTGTAGGGGATGCATACCCCGCCTGCGCCGCTGTTACAAACCGCCACTGCGGCGCACCGCCATCGGGCGCAACACCACATCCAGGCAGTGTGGTGCCCAGGCGAGTGGGCTCAGACGCCCGGCGGGCGGGTCACCCCGTCGATGCCCGTGGGGCCTGCGCCATTGCCGGCCCCGCCAGCGGGTGCACCGGCGCGTTGGCCGCTCGCGCCAGTCGCATTTGCGCTCCGGTCTGGTCCCGCTTCATCGGGCTGCAGGTCCTGCGATGAGGGAACCAGCCAAAGCACGGCCAGCGCCAGCGCCGTACACAGCACGGCCGTGGCCTCCTGCCCCAGGCCTGCGGCGATGCCGATGGCGGCGGTCATCCAGATGCCTGCCGCCGTCGTCAGCCCGCGCACCTGGCCTTCGGCATTGCCCTTGAGGATGGTGCCTGCGCCCAGGAAACCAATACCGGCAATCACACCCTGCATCACGCGGCTGTTGTCCCCGGGCCCGATGCCGCCCTGCTGCGCCACCAGCACGAACAGGGCCGAGCCCATCGCCACCAGCATGTGCGTGCGGATGCCTGCTGCCTTGCCCGCATGGGCGCGCTCCCAGCCCAGGAGGCCACCCAGCAGCGCCGCCATGGTCAGCCGCACCACGATGCGCGTGGCCTGCGCCACATCGGGCACGTCAGAGAATTCGCGCACCACCGCGCGGGCGATGGAGGGCCAGAGGTCATCCATGCGGCGCCCCCGTGCTCGCTGAGGCAGCGCCAACGGCAGCATGGGCCGGGGCCTGTGGCACGGTGCGGCCCGCAGTGGCGTAACGCGCAGGCGTGGATGGGATCGGGGCGCAGGGCGGCATCGTGGTCCTTGGGCGGCGTGGCAGCGGGCGGCACGGGCCCGCTGTCGCGTCCCTACTGTCTGCGGACCACCCCCGCGCCGGTAGCGGCAGCGTACGGCCGCAGGTGTAGGACGCCGCGCCATTGCACAGCATCCACCGTACGGTGGGGCTGCCCCCGCGGGGTGGCGCAGGCCAAGGCCTGCGTCCTGTCAGCCAAACGACCGCGCAGCGGCCAGCGCGCCCAGCCGCTGCGTGATGGCAAAGAACTCGGCCACCGTGTCGTCAATGATCTGCTGCGCTGTCTTCACCGTATCGATCAGCCCCGCGCTTTGCCCGGCGAGGGCTGGCGCGGCTTCCATGTCGCCGCCAAAGTACACCTGCTGGATGCCCGCAAAGCTGTCGGCAGGCATCAGCCCGGCTTCGTGGATGGCGCGGGTGCGTTCGGACTTCAGCGCGCGGATGCAGGGGCTGGCCTTGGTGTTGAGCATCCAGGTGCCGGTGGTGGGCGCGTCGACGATGGCGTTCTTGTAGTTGTCGTGCACGGGGCTTTCGGCGCAGCTGACAAAGCGCGTGCCCATCTGCACCGCCTCGGCCCCCAGCGCAAAGGCGGCGGCCATGCCGCGCCCGTCGCAGATGCCGCCGGCTGCCACCAGCGGCACATCCACCCGGGCGCGAATGGCCTGCAGCAGCACCAGGGTGGAGACCTCCTCGGGGTTCTTGAAGCCGCCGCCTTCGCCGCCCTCGACCACCAGGCCGTCAATGCCTGCGTCCACGCATTTGAGTGCGGCGTCCAGCGTGGGCACGGCGTGGTACACGGTGATGCCCGCGTCTTTGAGCGGCGCAATGAACTTGGCCGGGCTGCCAGCCGAGGTGGTGACGAACTTCACGCCCGATGCGCACACAAAGCGCAGCATGGCGTCGTCCTTCAAAAAGCGGATCGGGAGGTTCACGCCAAACGGCAGACCCAGCGCGCTCATCTTCGTGATCTCGGCCTGGCAGTTGGCCGTTTCGCCCG
>LNEG01000015.1 GCA_001464865.1 Burkholderiales bacterium Ga0074133 | reverse complement strand
CCGCGCGGTGCTGCACACGCTGCTGCGCCGTCCCGCCGGGCTGACCTTGCCGGGCGACGAGCCGGAGGTGGCCGGGCAGCTGGCGCAGGTACACGGCACGCTCGACGCCATGCTGGCCTATGCCGACAAGGTGCGTGCCGATGACGCCATCACCGACATCGTGAACATCGGTATCGGGGGCTCTGACCTGGGCCCGCACATGGCCGTGCTGGCGCTCGAAGAATTCCGCGCACCGGGCAAGCGGCTGCACTTTGTGTCCAACGTGGACGGGCACGAGCTGCACAGCGTGCTGCACGGACTGCAGCCGCACAGCACGCTGTTCCTCATCGCGTCCAAGACGTTCACCACCGCCGAAACCATGACCAACGCCGCATCGGCGCGCGCATGGTTTGACGCGCAGGGCGGCACCGACGTGGCCCGCCACTTTGCGGCGCTCACGACCAACGTGGACGCCGCGCGGCAGATGGGCATCCACACCACCTTCGGCTTCTGGGATTGGGTGGGCGGCCGCTACTCGCTGTGGTCGGCCATCGGCCTGCCGCTGGCCATCTCCGTGGGCGGCGTGCGGTTCCGCGAATTCCTGGCGGGTGCCCACGCGATGGACGAGCACTTTCGCACCGCTCCCCTGGCGCAGAACCTGCCCGTGCGCATGGGCCTGCTGGACGTGTGGTACCGCAACTTCCACGGCTTTGCCAGCCGCTGTATCGCGCCCTACCACGCGGCCCTGCGGCGCCTGCCGGCCTACCTGCAGCAGCTGGAGATGGAGAGCAACGGCAAGCGCGTGGACCAGGACGGCCACACGCTGCCCTACGCCACCTCGCCCGTGCTGTGGGGTGAGCCCGGCACCAACGGCCAGCACGCGTTTTTCCAGATGCTGCACCAGGGCACTGACGTGGTGCCGCTCGAATTGATCGCTGTGCGCCAGCCCACGCACCCGCTGCCCGGCCACCAGGGCAAGTTGCTGGCCAACGCCCTGGCGCAGGCCCAGGCGCTGATGGTGGGCAAGGCCAGCGATGCCGACGGGCACCGCCACTTCCCCGGTAACCGCCCCAGCACCTTCTTGCTGCTGGATGCGCTCACACCTGCATCGCTGGGCGCACTGATCGCGCTGCAGGAGCACCGCGTGTTTGTCAGCGGCAGCCTGTGGGGCATCAACAGCTTTGACCAGTGGGGTGTGGAGCTGGGCAAGGTGCTGGCCAGGGACATCGAGGCGCGCCTTGCCAGTGGTGAAGTGGCGGGGCTGGATGCCTCGACCGCCGGGCTGCTGGGCCGGCTGCGGGGTGGCGGCACGGGCTGAACGCGAACGACAACACCGTATCCCGAGGCCGCGTGATGGCGGCGGCATCTGGCCGACACCAGGCAAGCGGGGCAACGCCCTAAAACGCCGCGAGAAGCTGCCGCCTGCCAGAAATCAGTCGCCGCAAAGCCCCGGTTTGATCGCCCTTGTGGCGATGGCGACGGGCGAGAACCGGTTGAACACCGTGGCCTCGTCGGACCAGCGGTCCTCATAAAACCCGGTAATGCCAAATCCTGTGCTGATCTGCCCCCCGATCTGCGCCTCGAGTGAGTGGCTGAACTCCGCAGCCCTGCCGCTCTGTTGCCACCGAACCCGGTCGGCGGGTGTCAGGCTGTCCGGCTCGCGGTACGGGAGCGGGTAGCGCACGACCAGATTCCCCGTGTGGTCTGCTTCGTCGTGATCGAACAGGAAAAGGCAGGGGTTCATGAATCCTGCCAGCAACACGCCCTTGCGACGCAGCACCCGGTAACACGCCTGCCAGACGGCGGACACGTCTGGCACAAACACGTTGGACACCGGGTGGAAAACCATGTCGAAGCTCTCGGCAGCCAGCGCCGACAGGTCGGACATGTCGCCCTGAATGCAGGCGATGTCCAGGCCGTCGCGTTCGGCCACTGCACGATCTTTGCGCAGCTGTTCTTCCGACAGGTCAAAGCTGGTGACGCGAGCGCCTGCCGCAGCCAGAACCGGCGCCTGCTGCCCGCCTCCGGAGGCCAGGCAGAGCACGTGCATTCCGCATATTCCTTCCATCCACGCGGACGGGACTGGCTTGTTGGGGGTGAGGACGACCGACCAGGCGCCTTTTCGTGCGGCCGCCGTGGTTTCTGGCCCTACCGGGGTACACCATGGACTGCCTTCGCGGGATTCGCGGTCCCAAGCCTGCCGGTTGTGTTCGATGACGTTCATGTTGTGTCCACAAACCGTGGTCTGCCGTGTGGATGGGCCCGGCCGCTGTGCTGCCGTTTCACTGGCTGGCTGCTTGCGTGCGCCGTGGGCTGCGCGAAGCGCTCTCCCTGCCATCGGCCGGATGGTATCGAGAGCGCATGGGCTCAGACATCCCACTGACGTCGGGTGCAATAGCGTCGCGTGACTGCGGGGCGCAGATGTGAGGTCTCAGCGGACTTGGTGTGTGAAAAACCTCGCCGGCACGCCTGCCTTGACCACCTCGACGCCACGCGCGGGGGCAGCTCCTGCGTCATGGCGCCCGACGGCAGCATCTGCGATGACGGCAAATACCACTGGTTGCAGGCCGCGCGCACGGGGGATGAGTGCGACTGGCAGTGGTGCGGCCGCATCCAGGCCCACTGCTGAGAGCATTTTGTGGACCATGAACACGGCGGGTGGTTTCGCATCCTGCCCCGCGATCACCGCGATCACCGCAACACCACCTGCGACAACAGCATTGCGGGGAAGGGTGGGCTATCACGACATGGGGGCGTGTTATGACGTGCTGGGGGTGGTGGGGCGTGTGAGTGAGAATGACCGCTATCGGCCAGGAGCAGCCAGTGGCGGCAGGTGAAAGCGGACGCTCAACGTTTGAGTTCAGCGGCTGCCGAAGGCCGTCCGCTGGAACGAATGGGTAGGCATGACGAACGCGAGACCAGTGCCGGATAGTTAGTCATGTTCTTGACGTGCCACAACGACCGCAACCCCGATTCCGAGTATGAGCAGCGCGCAACCGAAGCCAGCGAGCAACACCCCATACTGAATGAGTTCTCCTGATGCTGACAACGCGTTGAAGGCGCTAGACCAGGTCTTTGGGTTGCCCACAGTGTTGCGCGTTGTCATGAGCGCCGTTACCAACGCGAGGCCCCCAAGGCACAGAAGCCAGTTTCGAAAGGTGCGCAACCTTTCAAGTCGCAGAAGCCTTGCTAGTTGTTCGTCAGACGATCGCATATCTTTTGAAACCTAGGTTCCGGCGCGGCGCTCATTTCGACTGCACGAGGCGAACTACCTCGCCCTGAAACCGCGCGGTGGCCTCTGTGAGATGCTTGCCATTGATTGAGGTCCACGTTTCGTAGACGGCAGCTGTTGCCGTCCGATGCGCAGAAATGAGCGCCAGCCCCGTGGGAGATGAATAGAACGCAATCGCAGCTTTCAGTTGTTGTGTTGAAAGAGCCTTTGCGTATGAGGCAGACAGCGCTCCAAGAAACTCACTCTTGCTCGGCCTTGAACATGCCTCTTGGAAGTAGTCCTCGTATGCAGCTTCAAGGACTTGCCAGTTCTT
>LNEG01000014.1 GCA_001464865.1 Burkholderiales bacterium Ga0074133 | reverse complement strand
GGCATTCTGGACACTGGTTTCGCTTGAAAGTGGCTTGCAGCATGGGTTGTAGGCGATTGCCTGTTTAAACATCCAGATATAAAGTTCTGCAAATTCGGCTGGCATCAACTCTGCAAACTATAGCTCTCTGCTTGCAGGGACCGCGCACTCAGACAGCACGTTTTTGGACTGTCAGGCAGCAGGTAGCGAATCAACGGCAGCTTTGGGGTCGTGTTGCCAAAGGTCTGTTCAGGGCCCAAAGCCGACGTCCCTTTCCCCTCGCGCTGGGGCGATCTTGGAAGCAATCAACCCTTGAAGAAATTCACCGGCAGCCCCGCCACCTCCACCCGCGTGCTGAGCAGCGATCCCGCCGGAATCTCCGCCTCCTGCTCCCCCGCCGGCCTCCCCTTGCGCGCCGATGTAATGAACAGCGTCCGTAAATCTGGGCCCCCAAAACACACCATCGTCGGGCACTGCACCGGCACATCAATGCGCTGCAGCACATCCCCCGCAGGCGACAACTGCAGAACACAAGCTCCCTCATACATGGCGACCCAGTAGTTCCCCTCCACATCCACCGCCGCACCATCGGGCCGGCCGCCGTATGGCTGGCCTTCCACCTTGCGGTCAAATTGCACCCAGGGGCGGCGGTGGGTGATCTCGCCCGTGGCCACGTCGAAATCAAAGCGGTCGATGCGATGCTCGGGCGTGTTCGACCAGTACATCGTGCGGTTGTCGGGGCTGAAGGCCAGGCCGTTGGCGGTGAAGTTGTCGCCCGCCATCTGCTCCACGGTGTAGCCGCCTGCACCTGCCTGCAGGCACCACAGGGCGGCGTCGGGCGCGGTGCGCGGGGTGACCATGGAGCCCGCCCAGAAGCGGCCGGCGGTGTCGCAGCGGCCATCGTTCAGCCGCAGTCGGGCAACGTCGTGGGGCGGGTTGGGCAGGGTGGCCAGGCAGTGCAGGGTGCCGGTGGCTGGGTCCAGCAGATAAAACCCATCACGTAACCCGATTACTATTTTTCCATTGGTGACAGGCGCGCAGCAGGCGGGCTCGCTGGGCGTCTTCCACATCCACTCCTGCCCGGTGGCCGGGTCCCAGGCGCGCAGTGCGAATCCTTCGATATCGCACCAATACAGGCGCTGCTGGGTCGGGTGCCAGAAGGGCGATTCGCCGAGTTCGGAGGGCGCAACAGGCAGGATCTGCAGGGTCATGGCTTGATGTGGCGTGGTTATCGAGTTACATTTTAAGCCCTCACAAAACGGGCGCCCGCGCCGGGCTGCCCGATTCCTTCGATGGAGCATTGCATGCATTCAACAGTAGCGCGCGTGACGGCCCGCATCATTTCACGCAGCGCAGAAACGCGCGCGGCCTACCTGGCGGTGGTAGACGCGATGATCGCGCGCAAGCCCCCGCAAGACCGCATGGGCTGCGCCAACCTGGCCCACGCCTACGCCGCACTGCCGGGGTCTGAGAAGTTCAAGGTCACGGTCGAGAAGGCGCCCAACATCGGCGTGGTGACGGCGTACAACGACATGCTGTCGGCCCACCAGCCGTACCAGGCGTTTCCGCCGGTGCTGCGCGACGAGGCTTCGCGCCTGGGCGCCACGGTGCAGGTGGCGGGCGGCGTGCCAGCCATGTGCGATGGCGTCACGCAGGGCACGCCCGGCATGGAGCTGTCGCTGTTCTCCCGCGATGCCATTGCCATGGCCACGGCGGTAGCGCTGTCCCACGATGTGTTTGACGGCGCGCTGCTGCTGGGCGTGTGCGACAAGATCGTGCCCGGCCTCTTGATCGGCGCGCTGCACTACGGGCACCTGCCTTGCGTGTTTGTGCCCGCCGGCCCCATGGGCACGGGCCTGCCCAACAAGGAAAAAGCCAAGGTGCGCGAGCAGTACGCCCAAGGCCTGGTGGGCCGCGATGAACTGCTCAAGGCCGAGTCGGCCGCGTACCACAGCCCCGGCACCTGCACCTTCTACGGCACGGCCAACAGCAACCAGATGCTGCTGGAATCGATGGGCCTGCATGTGCCGGG
>LNEG01000013.1 GCA_001464865.1 Burkholderiales bacterium Ga0074133 | reverse complement strand
CATGCCCGGCGGCAAGATCGCCTTCTACACCGGCATCCTCGACCAGCTCAAGCTGTCCGACGACGAGACCGCCATGATCATGGGCCACGAGATGGCGCACGCCCTGCGCGAGCACGCCCGTGAACGCATCGCCAAGACGCAGGGCACCAACATGGCCCTGCGGCTGGGCTCGCAGCTGCTGGGCCTGGGTGATCTGGGCAACATGGCGGCCGGGCTGGGCGGGCAGCTGCTGAGCCTGCAGTTCAGCCGGTCAGACGAGAGCGATGCCGACCTGGTGGGCCTGGAGCTGGCCGCGCGCGGCGGCTACAACCCCGAGGCCGCCGTCACCCTGTGGCAGAAGATGGGCAAGGCCAGCGGCAGCAAGCAAAACGGGCTGGCGTTCCTGTCCACCCACCCCTCGGGCCCCGCGCGGATCAAGGAGCTGGAGCAGAACGTGCCCAAGGTGCAGCGCCTGTACGAGGCGGCACGGCGGCCTGCTGCGGGTAAGCCGGGTTGAATAGTCTGCTATAAAAAGCGGAGCTATCAGGGATTGCGTAGAAAGCGCTACAGCCCGTTTTGACCACATTTTTGATCCGTGAGCCTGTCCGAAGGCCATGCGGGGCCCGCGGCAGGACGGTTCCGTCGGACGGCGCAGGCCGCGTCAGCCGCATCACCCAGCAGCACATGCTGCCCACCAGCAGCACCACGGTGGCCCAGCAAACCGGCATCACCAGCGCCTACACCTATGACCGCACCGGCCGGCTGACCGCCAGCGCCCACAGCGCCACCCCCGCCCAGGCCCTGCCCTCGGGCTGGAGCCTGAGCGACATCATCGGCCCCAACAGCATGGGCTACGCCTACGACGCCAACGGCAACCGCACCCAGGCCTTCTACAGCATCACCACCGGGGGTGGCACCACCACCGTGCGGCGCGATGTCAAGGCCAGCGCAGGCACCAACCGCGTCACCGGCTACACCCAGACCGACACCCTGCCGGGCAGCACCACCGGCCAGGTCAGCACAGTAGCGTTCACACTCGATACCGGTGGGTCCATCACCCGCATGGGAGACACCTACCTGCACTACAGCCCCCAGGGCCGCATTGCCCGCACGAGTCTGAACAGCAACGCCCAGATCGCCCAGGCCGTGGACTACAGCTACACCAGCGCCAGCCAGCGCGTGTTCAAACGCGACGCCCGCCTGTCCACCACCACCCCGGCCACAGAGCACACCGTCTATGCAGACGACGACATCGGCTCCACCGTGCTCGGTGTGTACGGCAACCGCAGGAGCACCAACAGTGCCGCCCCCACGGGCGAGATGGACAGCACCGAAGTCATCTACCTGCCCACCCCGGGCGGGCCGATGCCAATCGCTGCGCAGATCAACGGCCGGGCCTACGCCATCCACACCGACCACCTGAACACGCCCCGGCGGCTGACCAACGCCCAGGGCCAGGTCGCCTGGCAGTGGCTGGTCACCGGGTTTGGGGAAGTGCAGCCCACGCTGGGCACCAAGGGCTATGCCCTCAGCGGCATTGACAACAGCCGGGTGTACAGCGAGGCTGTCACGTTCAACCTGCGCTACCCGGGGCAGTGGGATGCGGAAACCAAACTCAACTACAACCTGAACCGGTACTATGACCCGCAGACGGGGCGGTACATCCAATCAGACCCGATTGGTCTGGAGGGGGGGTGGAATCGGTTTGGGTATGTGGGGGGGAATCCGCTTTTTGTTCGTCGATCCCGAGGGGTTGAGGTCCGCAAGGCTTGCCGCTCCTGGCGGCAATCCATACAACCGCAGGCAGTGGAGTAGACATGGCCCAGGCTCATTTGAGCGGCCTACTGGCGAGGGCAATCAGTCTGCTTGGGAGTCAGGTGCTGAGATGTTCACGCCCAACCCCGATCCAGATGAGGGCGACTACCGGCTCCGTTGCTTGCGGTGGGAGTGCAGTGAAAACTCTTGTACTCCGGGGAAATCTCCGACCGATTTCTTGCCTGCGGCCTATCACCAAAATGACGCCCCAAGCGGGTGCAAGTGCACCCAAACAAATCTGGGCCCAGTGTTCAATCCGCCCAGTGCCGATTGGCGAGATGTGCTAGACACAACTGGAAAACATCGTCGCAGCGGTGGACAATTAGGCCGTATGGGGCGCGCCCTTCGCTAGCAGGATTGCACTATGAACAAGGTCGAAATTGGAATTGGGCTCACAGCCATAACAATTGGACTGGCTCTCATGGTGAGCGGTCAGCGAATGTGCCGCACGAGTTGCTGGGTAGATAACGCGTTCAAGTTACTACTTCCGAGCAGCTACGAGTTCTTGGCGGGAGGCATATCATGGTTCCTAGTAGGAGTGGCAATTGTTGCCCATGCCATTTGGAAGAGGCCGAAGCCTTGATGCCATGTGCAGTCCAGGTCTTGAGGTAGCCACGCACTCAGGTCGATTACTCAAAAAAAAAGCCACCCGCCACCCCTGCCTGCCGCTAAAGCTGTGGGGTTGCGGGTGGCTTTCTCTTTACCCGCTGGGTGGTTGCGCGCTACTTCTTTTTTCGCTGCCCTGACTTGAGCGCCTTCACCGCCTTGGCGCTCCGCTTGGGCTTGTCGTTGTTGTCCAGCGGCAAGAACCCGATAGGCCGCTTGGACGGTGCCGGCTCGGGCGGCGTCACCTTATCGGCCAACTCGCGCAGCGTCTCAAACACCTGGCGCAGCTGATTGCCCGTATTGCGGCTAAGCGTGTCGTGCGATAGCTCCAGCCGCTCGGTGGACAGCCCCAGCTCGGTGCCAAGTCTGCATGCACTGCGCTGGTCCGCCTGGGCGTTGGCCAGCACATTGGCCGCCTGAATCACCCCATGCTTCGTGAACGCATAGGGCAACACCTTGGAGAACTTGAGCTTTTGCAGGTGGTCGCAATTTGCGACCACCTCGGCCTTCTCGGCAGCGCAGAGCGGAACCAAGAAACCGCTCCCGGTTGCGCTTGACTCGCTCATTGAGCCGCATGGTGGGCACCTCCCGTGGAGGACTGGCGAGGCTGGGAGTCTTGCCGGCACGCCGGGTTTTTTTCCACCTGCTTGCAAGCGTGCCGTTGCTATTTTTTCAGTAGCTGCTGAGGCATATAAAACGTCCGCCTGGAGCCTAAAAGGCTCAAAAAACCTGAAAAACGCCCGCTATGGGCTGATCAACGGCGGGGCCGCTGCATCCGCCGCCGCGGCGCCATGCGGCGCAGGGCAGCGGCTGCGCCCCGTCAGGTCCCGCCTACGTAGGGGTTGCTCTGGCGCTCGCGGCCAAAGGTGCTCTCGGGGCCGTGCCCGGGGATAAACACCGTCTGGTCGCCCATGGGCCACAGGCGCTGGGTGATGCTGTCGATCAGGTCCTGGTGGTTGCCTTGCGGGAAATCCGTGCGGCCGATGCTGCCG
>LNEG01000012.1 GCA_001464865.1 Burkholderiales bacterium Ga0074133 | reverse complement strand
CGCGCCGAGCGCGAGCGCCAGAAAAAGGCCTTCACCAGCACCAGCGATGACGACGACAGCTCCATCACCGGCGACCTGCTGGCGGTGGGCGTCGGGCTGGTGTGGGCGATGCTCAAGGCGTCCTGACTCAAAGCCTCCTGATGCGGCAGCAGCGGGGCAAAGGCACCTCGCCGCGTACGGCAGGGTAGTGCACCGGTATCGCACGGGCCCGTACGGAAATGCCGGGTCGGCAGGCGCCGAGCCATCGGCGGCGCCGCGCTCGCTTATCTGCATGGAGGGTGTGGCCAAGTCAAGGCGCAGCCACACAGGGCGCTCACAATGGTGCGGGTAGCAAGGCCTTCCGGCATCCACCCCCGTGGCCCCGTACGCCACACGAGGAGAGCACCGTGCAGCACCCGACCTCGCGTTCCCGCCGCTCCCAGGCCGCCCGCACCCCGCGCGGGGCCACGCCACCTGCCGCGTGCCTGCTCGACCGCGCGCAGCTGCACGCCGTGCCCAGCACCCTGCTCATCCCGCTGGCTGCGCGGGCACATGGCGGCCGGTACTTCCCGTGGCTGGATTGCCACGACGCCGTAGCGGGCGGCCTGCTCGACCAGCTGGGCGCGGACGTGACCGCCACCCTGAACGACCTGCCCACCGTGCTCAACGTGCTGTGGCGCACCCGCGCCATCAAGGACGCCGGGCGCGCGTTTTTTGGAGCGCACGGGCAGGGCCTGGGCGTCAACCTGGGGTGCGGGTTGGCTCAGCACTTCCAGTGGCTCGACACCGGGCAAAACCACTGGCTCGACGCCGACCTGGCCGAGGTGATGGCGCTGCGCCAGCGCCTGCTGGCTCCCCTGGGCCCGCGTGCGCGCCACGCCGTGGTCAACCTGGCGCAGCCCGGCTGGTGGCAGCGCCTGCGCCTGCCCGACCGGCACGACACCGCGCACCCCGTGCTGCTGGTGTGCGAGGGCGTGCTCATGTACCTGGAACCCGCGCAGGTGCGGGCCGTGCTGGCCGAGTTTGCCCAGCACGCGCCGCCCGGCTCGCGCATGGTGCTGGACGTGCTCACCCGCTCCGCCGTGGGCCACGCATCACGCCACGCCAGCATGGCCCCCACCGGCGCCGAGTTTCGCTGGGGCGTAGGCCGCGTGGCCGAGCTGGCCCAGGCCCACCCGCGGCTGGCGGTGCTGCGCGAGCAGAGCGTGGCCGACTGCTATGGGTGGTCCGGCATCGCGTTCGATGCCCTGTGGCGGCCCTGGCTGGGCGCGCCGCTGTATGGGGTGGTGACGCTGGGGGTGAGGGATGGGGGCGGCTGACCGGGGCGTTTGCGCTGTCGCCGTCAGCCATAAGAGGCTGTTCGTGCGGAGCCCGTGAAGCGCCGCGCTACATCAGGCTGGCACCGGACGCTTAGCCGCGGCTTGGACTGCAACCCAGCTGGAAGCTAACCATCGGCTGCTTTGGGCCCTGAGCCGCTGTTCAGAAGCGCCGCCCGGAAGCCGCCGTTGACTCGCTGTGGCGGCTGTTGGAAATCCCGGTGTCTGCCCACTGGAGAGCTATAGTTTGCCGAGTTGATGCTGGCCGGGTTCAGCGGAACTTTTATACCTGGATGTTTAAACAGGGCATCCCTTGCAAAACCATACTGCAAGCCACTTTCAGGAGGAATTAGTGTCCAGAATATCCCGCATGGTCCAGTTTATCCCGCAGGTTTTGCGGTCTAAATTACGTTATGCCCCTCAAACAAATGGAGCGCGCATTGCCGCCAACCCGACAAGTACTTATCGCCGAACTTGAGCAAGTCCTTGCTGCTCTACGCGAAGATCGGCTGCATCCCGAGGAAGCGCAGCGCCGGCTCTTCTATCCGGTGGGCAGGCTCGGAATTCATCGACACCTGCTGGAGGTAGAGGAGCAGATTCGAAGTCTTCGCGACGAAGTTCGGCAGGGTCGCGACAGGCCTGTGCGCTGTGCCTACACAGAGGACAGAGGCCAAGTCATCCACATGCTCACCGGCGTTTCCGGTGAACTGGAGCGTGACCACAAGTACCTCAAGAAGAAGTCACATTCGAATGAATGGCTGATCATTACTGACCCCTACTTCCTGCAGTGGGACGGTCCAAACAAGGCTTTTGAGTCCGAGAAGCGGTACACCGAGTACATCGTTGACTTTATCCCGCGCGAACTCAAAAAGCTCGATCTATTTATCCTTCCAGGCCCAAATAAGCGAATATTCAAGAAGTTCAACGATCAGATCCGCGGCAGAGGTACGCATGTCTCGTATTGGGAGACAACTGAAATTCATGATCGGACAATCATTAGGGACAACATGACCGGGACAATGATGGGCACCTCCTTCGGAGGTCTTGGCAATAAACTGGCCTTTGTACTCGATATTCCCGAAAAGGACCTTAATCTATTCATGGAACAACTCAGTCGTATACGCGGAGGGGCCTAACCCATCGTTCAACCGGACATGCTCCGGCGTTCCTGCGCCGGGCTTCATTTCATTTTCGCCGGCTTCGTCACTCTGTTGCATGCCGGTTAACTCAAACGTTAGGCAACACAATGAAGCCCTCCTTATCCGCGTTTCTGCGCTGGGCTATCCCCATCATCTTGGCCACTGCCGCCATAGCGTACTCCTTCTACCGTGGACGCGAGATCCAGTACTGGGACGGGGCTGTCGGCAACTGGCTGGCAACGTTGCTAGGAATTGTTACTGGTGTGCCAGTCGCACTGCACCTGGAGAGGGTCCGAAACGCTGCCGAAGAGACAAACAGAAAGGTAGAAGTTGAACGCATCCGAAAGGACACACTCACATTACTGATGCAAGAGCTAGTGGATGCGCGTTTGAGTGCAACAGTAAGACTACGGATGACGGACGCAATTCCGATTGAACCCATGAAGATGTCGATATGGAGCGCAATGCGAGAAGGCAGGAACCTTGTCCATATCTCTGAACCGAAGCTCCTCGGCGCAATATCAGACGCCTATCGCATGATTGCGGTGGTGTCCGAGAGAGAGCGACACATCATGACGGTTGTATACGGCGTGAACGTACAGTTCCCAGACGGCCAGAATGCTGGACAGAAGCTTCTAAAGGAGACAGCTGGACTTCATGACCCGCTCCTGAATGTGATCAATCGCGCAATCGCGACAATCTCCAAAGAG
Organism: Burkholderiales bacterium Ga0074133; assembly: GCA_001464865.1. Taxonomy (GTDB): domain Bacteria; phylum Pseudomonadota; class Gammaproteobacteria; order Burkholderiales; family Burkholderiaceae_C; genus Acidovorax. The sequence goes on along the minus strand of LNEG01000012.1, from coordinate 827 downwards.
CTTGAAGGCAACTCCACCGCGGCAGGGTGATGCCTAACCCCTCGCTCGAGCGGAGCGCCAACGGCAGGCCATCAGGCCAAGGCCGGTGGTACTCCGTACATTTTTACCGGCCCGGGCCTGGCGTTTTGCCGTTGTCGCCCGCTTAGCTCGAACGTTGAGGGTCCGCTTTCATCTGCCGCCGCAGGCCGCTCCTGGCCAATCTCGGTCGTTGTTTCAGCGCAGTCGCTATCGTCCGCCAAAGGCTCAGGCCCTGCCCTGAGCCAAGTCCAAAGTTCAGTGACGCGAGATCCTCGCAGGCGAAACTACCGTGCCGCGCGCAGCGGTATTTCCGCATCGCAAGCGCCTGCCCTTCAAAGTTGACTGCCCACATTCCTCGCACGATCAATCCCGAGCCCACTCAGCGCAGCGCCGCAGGCCCCGATGCCCAACGCGCCCAAGCAGGCGGCTTGCCCGTGAGCTGCCCCACGATGGCCGCCTGCAGCGGCGGCAGGCGGCGCGCGCCCTGCAGCACCAGCTGGCGCAGCAGGCGGGGCACGGGGCGGGCGTCGGTGTACAGCCGCACGATGGCGTTGGTTCCCTGGTAGATGGGCCAAGCGTGGCGGTGGTGGGCGCTGGCGTAGGTGGCCAGCACGTCGGCCGCGCCAATGTCCTGCCCTTGCTGGCGCGCGGCCACCAGGGCCGCCACCAGCCGCTCCACCCCCGCCAGCCCCAGGTTGTAGCCATGCGCCGTGACCGGGTGCATGCCGACGGCGGCATCGCCCAGCAGGGCGCAGCGGTGGGCGGCAAATTGGTTGGCGTACACGGCCACCAGCGGGTAGGCGTGGCGC
>LNEG01000011.1 GCA_001464865.1 Burkholderiales bacterium Ga0074133 | reverse complement strand
TTGCTGCAGGCCGACGCTCGGTTTCAGGCCATGCCGGAGCAGCCACAACCGCAAGCCATCGGCCCGGGTCTCACCGTAGCCGGGCAGGGCGTCGTACCATTGCGCTCCCTGCAGGGCCATCCAGTCGACCAGGTCGCCCATGGTGATCACCCCGGCATGCGCAAGCGCCACCTGCAGGCGTGCGCCGAAACGCACCCATTGCTGCACCAGGTGGGCGCGCTCGGGCTGGCGGGACAGGCGTTGCTCCAGCCAGCTGATGGACTGCAGCACGAGTTGCTTCCGGTCCCGTGTGCCCATGGACTGCACCAGATCCTGTCCTTCAGCCATTGAGGGAGGCAAAGGCGCCATGGCCGGGGCGACTGGCGCAAGCTCCAGCTGGGTGTCACTGACATGCGCGCCCGGCACCCGGGCTTGGCCGTACTCCTCCTCATAGAGCTCCACCAGCTCGCTTTCGGAGTACATGTCCTCATCGAACTGGGCTGCGAACTCTTCCAGGGTCGGTATTGCAGGGGCAGGTGTCGGCGTGCCGGCGCGGTCGTCTTCGATAGGGACTGGAACCTCGCCCGCAGACACGGCCGCCGGCGCGACCTCGACAGCGGGCTGCAGCAGTCTAAGGCCGCGCAGCGCCTTCTGGCGTTCAGCCTCGGGAAGCGTCGCCGCGGCGCTGGCCACCCGCACCAGCAGCTGGTCGAACCACAGCAGCAGCGCCTTAGTCTCTGGCATCCGTCCTGGCCACAGCAGGTACTGGCGCGCTGCGACGCTCAGATCCACGCCCTGGGCAACAGCCCGCAGGAGCGCGAACTCATCAGCGGTCACGCCCTGATTCACGAGCGAGGTTTTGGAGCCGGGCGGTCGGCCGCGGCGCCGGGCCGGGCGCGGCGCGGGCTGGGCTTCAAAAACCCGCGATTCCTCAGGCGTGGCCACCGGGACGCGGATTGTTGGCGAAGGCTGGTTCATGGCGGGTGCAGGTGCGACGTGCGGATGCGGGCGTGGTGCAGAAATCGACGCTTTGGCGGCTTCCAGGCGCCGTCTTCCATTTTCACACTCATCTACATGGCGTTAAGAGTATTTATCGTGATGTGGATATTAAATGTAAATTCAAAGTTTACAAGCCCAAAAGTGCTCAAGAAAGCGAGTATCTATTCGCCAACCTATTCATAAAACCATCTGCGGAACGCCACTCTAATTTCGTTTTTCCGCCATTCAACTTTAGATTTTGGTGGCTCGCTAGCGCGGAGTTGCCGCGTATGCCGTCAGCCCGTCGTTTCTTGGAACATTTAGCGCAAAAGCTGGAATGAGAAGTAGGTGCTCACTATCTGTGATTGGTCGAAACCGATTTGCTTCCACGGCAGCTCCTGGCGGGTTGCAGTCACAGGGTTGCCGCAGACCGATGAGTGCCAGTTTTATCTGCGCCCTTGTGTGATCCCTAAACAGCCGCGGACCGATGTACATGTTTTTAGGCGCCTCAGTTGAAGCGCTGGCTGGCAAAAGCTAAGGGGATTTGGGTGGGCTGCTTTAGGGTGCTCTCAGACGTTCGAGTTTGACGTCTGGATGACCGGGCCCTGCCCACTCTACAAACGGACAGTGTGAGGACAGCCGACCAGCTACATTGGCCACATGAGCAGCGTTCAGATTCCCATTGACAGTCACATTGAGGGGTCAGGCTGGACGGACCACGGCCGATACCTCATCGCGGCGGAATGGTTCAGAAAGGGCCTGAACTTTTACCAGGCCGGAGCTCAGCTCCACGCCATAGGCGGCCACCCCTATGTGTGCCGCAACTTGCTGTGCCAGGCCATCGAGATCTGCGGCAAGTCCTACCTGCTACATATCGATTTCTCCCGCTACGAGCCAAAGTTAAAGCGGTTTGGCCATGACCTTGTGAAGCTGGCGGAGGCGGTGCAAAGAGAAGCCGGAGTGAGGTTCCTCACGCCCCGCCTGCGGGAAGAGTTGCATGCTCTGAGCCAGCTGTATTCCAAGCAGCATCTTCGCTATGCTTCTGGCTACGATCTCCTGGTTGACGGTTCCACGATTTCTGCTGGATTGGTCGGGCGGCGCTTTGTTCGCCTGGCGGTGCAACACGTCACGCGAACCTACCCCAATGCTGAGCCTGGAGACCTCACTAGATCTCGGATCGACCTCTCGAGCTAAACAACTCAAATCACCGGGAGGGGGTTGAATGCAAGCACGCTCCACTAAGCCGATTGCACGTTACATCGTCCCGATCGGCGACGGGGTCGAGAAAGACACCGACATTGGTGCTGCACTCAACTGGCTCGCCGCCTGCTCTGGTATTGCTGCAGCCTTCTTTGCCAGGTTAAGCGCCGCGCAGCGATGCTACCGTGAGGTTGTGGCCGAGGAGGCAGTCCGCGGCAGAGATCCGTCGTGGGCCATCATCGGGTCCGATATCGTCGCCTCCTATCTAGCTCAAGGAAAGTCGTTGCTCGACGATCGTCGTACATATGACCTTGCGCTCGTTTCACACGTCGCGCTCTGGCTCAAGCAGCTCGGCGCCGACCTTCCGGACCTGAAGCGCGTTGTCGGCGCGCAGGACCGGGCACTGCGCATGCTTCGTAACGTCCAGGTTCTCCCAGACACCGCGATGTTCGAGCTCGTCATGGCCAGCAACTACGCAGCAGAAGGTTTCGAAGTGACCTTCATTGAAGAGGGCCCCGGAAAGACGCATGACCTGCGGGTGTCCCTTGGAAAATCAGGCCCTGAATTGTTCGTGGAGCTGAAGCGTCTGCAGCGCGGGCTGTACGACATTGAAGAGCGAAGAAGACACCGCGAAATCTTCCTCTCGCTCGACACTTTCCTGCAAGAGAAGGAGCTGTCGGTCGACATCGATGTGACCTACGAGTGCGAGCTGCAGGAAGTGAATGTCGAGTACTTGCACCAACCACTCCATCGAGCACTGGCGTGCCCAATCCTTCTCCCGGAGGATAAACGTGGAAGGATGAGCTTGGTAGTGGCATCATCCGCGCTGCAAACGTGGACGCCGTGCATCGCGACACGCGCAACAGCTACCTCTTCTTCGGGACAAAGCTGGCGCGGCTGCTCTCAGACCGCATCGTTTCGGAGAACAACTATCACCTCTCCGCAAGGGCCAAAGAACATCCAGAGGATCCGAGATACATTGATCGGCTGCAGTTTGGATCCGTTGTGACATGGAGTTGCGTATCGCCGGTTGCAAGCGAACGCAAAGCCAAGTACGTGCGGAGCAAACTCGCGGAAGCAGACTGGCAGATTGGCGACCACGGGCGGGGCATCGTTCATGTCGCAATGGATGCCGAGCTTCATAGTGACGCTTCTGATCCGAGGCGCCTCCGAAATCAGAAGACGTTAAGCACCTTCGAACTGGGTTCGCAGACGGCCGTCGTTTACCTCCACTACATTGTTCCGCGAGTGTCTGAGGACCACTCCTTGCTGTCGGCCGAAACTGTCGACGTCTTTAGCCGGCTCGAGTGCCCGCCCGACCCATTTCTCGCCTTTCGCGAATCTGCGACGCTAGGCAATGATCTGCCCGCTTGGTGGCAGCGCATTGGAGCTTCCAAGGCTTAGAGGATCGAGTGCCCTTTCCGGCTTCGCGGACTGCGGTACCAGAACCAGTGCAGACGAAGATGCGTACGTCTGCCGATCAGTCACGGTAATCCTCCGGGAACGCTATTCCGTCCAAGAACCACTCGCTCTTGGCTTGGCTATCCAGGGGCGCCTGGTTGAAGATCAAGGCGCTGCATTCCTCGACCGAGTTATCGATCACGTTGGCTAGCACACAGCTGAAAGCTCATGCAGCACCTCCGAAGTAGCCGGCGCCGCGCACGTTGTCATGGCTGGGACGGACAGCGGCAGGGACTGACTATTGGACACTTTTGTCAGGCGACTTTTTCAAGATTGATTCGACGCTGCGCAGCGCCGTGATGTTCAGCGGGGGGCAGATGCGCAAGCCTCTTCAAACCTTGTTTCCCCATGGATTCGCGCCATGTCGCGCATGCGCCGTGCGGTCCTCAACCCGTTCGTCAGGTCGGCCCGGTCTTGTAAGTGGTGTTGGATCATCTTCTGGGTGTTTGGACCCGAAGTTTCAGCCCACACGATAAGCGCTTTGGGCTCTCCTTCGAGGACGGGTGTGTGTGTAACGGTCGATGTTCAGGAATGGTCACTACCGAACCCTCACTATTCGCAAGGAGGTGCAATACAACAACGCGTCGCCCCCAAGACATGATTTCCACTGTGGAGGCAGTTATGCGCAGGTCCACTCGTTCGCCGCGAAGTTCTGATGGCGTCGAGTAATAGCTCCGTTCGTGCTCGACGTGGTAGACACTGGATGCTGACGTCGTTTCGCTTCTGTTCGAGGACACGCCCCCCAGTCCGGTAATGCCTGTGCGTCTAAAACCGTTTGACGATGCCAGGGCGCGGCAGTTGTGCGCATTGGGCAGTTTTGATGCCATGGTGGCAGTGGTGTTGTTGGCTGGCTTGGCAGAGTCAATTGCATCGCGAGAACTCCGGGTGCGGGCGCTGAGCGCCTATCTGGAGCTTCAGGTCCGGGTCCGACAGATTCCCATCCTGGTGACCCTCGCGCCGGAGCTGTTTATGTTGATTGACCAACACTGCAAGCACTGGGCTTCCCCGTCGCGTAGTGAGCGGGTCGAGATCGTGATTTTTCGCAGGAGATGCCCACTGGGAAGGACGTGGAAGACTTCTTTCGCTCTGCGGTGGCGCCAAATGACTTGGTTCTGGCGCCGATTCACCCGCCCTTTGTCTTTGGTGACCCACAGCAAGCGAGTTGAGGGGAACTCAAAGAAGTTGTTGGCGACCAACTTCGCCCCAGTAACGCCAGTGATTCCTGTGGCTCCATCTACCAGGAGCAGTGAGTTGCAGAAGGGGCGGTAAATCCAAGATCGGTCATCGACAGCCAGCCAGGGTAGATGTGGGACTCCATTTGCCCACCGCCACGCATGGCACTCTGCCTCCCTTGGGTAGCCAAAGACACCGCCCCAACCCATGCACTGTCAAAGCCTTCGGAACCACAAAACTCTGAAAAAGCCGCTCCCAAACGTCTAGGCATCGATCCGCAACTGCAAGGCTAGGTGCCACCCCAGTTCTCCCCAAACACCTGCGCCTGCCGCAGTACCAAGTCCACCGCCTCTTCTTGCAAGTCCGGCGGGTACTTGTACTTGCGCAAGATGCGCTTGACCATCAGCCGCAGCTTCGCCCGCACGCTCTCACGTTCTGACCAGTCCACCGACAAGTTCTGGCGCAGGTTCTCGGTCAGCTCGTGGGCGATCTTTTTGAGGGTTTCGTCGGTCAGCTCTCGCACCGCTGATTCGTTGGTGGCCAGGGCGTCGTAAAAGCGCACCTCGTCCTCAGTCAGGCCCAGCATCTCACCCCGGCTGGCGGCCTCGCGGAACTTTTTGGCCATCTCGACCAGTTCTTCCATTACCTGGGCGGTTTCAATCGAGCGGTTCTGGTAGCGCTTGATCACGTTGCCCAGCAGGTCGGAGAACTTCTTTTCCTGCACCACGTTACTGCCAAAGCGGCTCTTGATCTCGCCTTCGAGCAGGCGTTCGAGCAGCTCCACCGCCAGGTTCTTCTCTGGTAAGTTCTTTACTTGCGCCAGGAATTCATCGTCCAGCAGGCCAATGTTGGGTTTGTCCAGGCCCACGGCATCAAAGATGTCCACCACTTGGTCGGAAACCACCGCGTTGCTGATGATCTGCCGGATGGCTTCGTCGCGCTGTTCGTCGGTGCGCTTCTTGGCGGTGATGTCCCGTTTGGTCAGGATGACCTTCACAGCCTGCATGAAGGCGACTTCTTCCCGCACGGCCTTGGCTTCGTCCAGGGTACAGCACAGCGAGAAGGCTTGGGTCAGTGCCAGGGTGGTGTCGGCAAAGCGGCGTTTGCCGTCCTTAACGCCTTCTTCGCGGAGGCCAAGGATGTGGTTTGCGGCACGGGCAAGGGTTTGATGGCCCCCGGTGAGAAAGTCGCTGTAATCGCAGCCATGTAGCATGGATTGCAGGACATCGAGCTTTTCCATGAGGACGCTGTACGCCTCGCGGGCATCCACGGTGGGGGTGCCACGGCCTTTGCTGGCGGTGTACTCCTTCATGGCAGCTTTGAGTTCGTTGCCGATCCCGATGTAGTCCACCACCAGGCCGCCTTGCTTGCCCTTGAAGACCCGGTTCACGCGGGCAATCGCCTGCATGAGGTTGTGGCCCTTCATGGGCTTGTCTACGTACAGGGTGTGCACGCAGGGAGCATCAAAGCCCGTGAGCCACATGTCGCGCACGATCACCAGGCGCAATGGGTCGGCGGGGTCTTTGAAGCGCTTTTCCAGGCGCTTTTTGATCTTGCCATCGTAGATGTGGGGGCGCAGCAAGGCTTTGTCGCTGGCTGACCCTGTCATCACCATCTTGATGGCGCCCTTCTCAGGGTCAGGGTCGTGCCAGTCGGGGCGCAGCTTGATGATCTCGTTGTACAGGTGCACGCAGATGTCACGGCTCATAGCCACGACCATGGCTTTGCCCGATTGGGCGGTACTGCGCTCTTCAAAGTGCGCCACCAGGTCAGCAGCCACGCTGGCGACGCGGGGTTCGGCGCCAACAATCTTTTCCAGGGCGGCCCAGCGGCTTTTGAGCCTGGCCTGGGTACTTTCTTCTTCGTCCTCGGCCAGCTCGTCCACTTCGTCGTCAATGCTGGGCAGGTCTTCGTCTTTGAGGCGCAGCTTGGCCAGGCGCGACTCATAGTAGATGGCCACGGTGTGGATGTACTCGCCCACCACCGCTCGGGTGTCGTGGTCGGTGCTGCTCACCGTGGTGCCGGTAAAGCCCACAAAGGTGGCGTTGGGCAACGCATCGCGCAGGTGCTGGGCATAGCCTGCCTGGTATTTCTCTTCGCCAGGTCTGCCTTTGAGGGTGGCCTTGAAGCCGTATTGGGTGCGGTGGGCTTCGTCCGCGATCACCACGATGTTGCTGCGCTCGGACAGCACCGGGAAGGTATCTTCATCCTCTCCCGGCATGAACTTCTGGATGGTGGCAAAGATGATGCCGCCCGAGGGTCGGTTGCCCAGCTTGGCGCGCAGGTCTGGGCGGGTCAGTGCCTGGGTCGGCTGCTCGCGCAACAGGTCTTGTGCCAGGCTGAACACACCAAAGAGTTGACCGTCCAGATCGTTTCGGTCGGTAATGACCAC
>LNEG01000010.1 GCA_001464865.1 Burkholderiales bacterium Ga0074133 | reverse complement strand
TGCATCACACGGGCGGCAAAGCAGGTCATGGTGATGCTCTTGCCGCTGCCTTGGGTGTGCCACACAACGCCACCCTTGCGGGAGGCACCAGGCCGGGATGCAATGACCACTTCTTCGATTGCAGCGCGTACGGCGTGGAACTGGTGGTAGCCCGCGATCTTCTTGACCAATTGGCCGTCGTCCTCGAACAGAACGAAGTAACGGATGTAGTCCAGCAGGTACTGCGGGGCCAGCACGCCGCGCACCAGGGTTTGCAGCTCCTGAAAATGCCCCAGCGGATCGAGGTTCACCCCGTCAATCGTGCGCCAGGCCATGAAGCGCTCGGCATTGGCCGACAGAGACCCCATCAGGGCATCGGTGCCGTCCGAGATCACCAGCACCTCGTTGTACTGGAACACGTCCGGGATTTGCTCCTTGTACGTCTCGATCTGGTCGAAAGCTTTCCAGATGTTGGCGTTTTCGTCGGCGGGGTTCTTGAGTTCCAGCAGAACCAGCGGCAGGCCGTTGACGAATAGGATGATGTCGGGGCGGCGGGTCTTGTGGGGGCCTTTGATGGTGAACTGGTTGATGGCCCACCATTCGTTCTTCTCGGAGTGTGCCCAGTCGATCAGGCGAACGAAGTCGCCGCGTGTCTCGCCATCCTTTTGATACTGGACGGGAACACCGCCCACCAGCATTTTGTGGAAGGCGCGGTTGGCCGATAGCAGGGATGGGATGCCCAGGTCCGTGACCTGCTTGATGGCATCCTCGCGGGCAGCGACCGGGATGCCAGGGTTCAGGCGGTTGATGGCTTCGCGCAGCCGGAACGGAAGGACAACCTGGCGGTAGTCAGTACGCTCGGGCGAAGAACCATCGAAGGCGATGTCGGGGCCGTAGCGGTGGGTGTAGCCCACGTCTTGCAGCCAAGCTAGCGTTTCTTGTTCGAGTTGGTCTTCGGTCATGGCTTCAAGCTCTTGCTTGTTTGCTTCGAAGGCTCACTCATTGAGTCCACAGCAAAACCACCCAGATCAATTATTTGAATGATTCGATCAACAGAGACGGGCTTTGCTTCGCCGCGAAAAGTAGGCGTGAAGTGGGGTGGTGGGCTCATGGGCTCGCCCTTCCAAGCCCTAAAAACGTAGTGCCAGAGGTTTGTGATGTAAGCATCTGGATCGGTCGGCTGCCCGGAAAACTTGACTACCACGGGCTTCAGTATTCCACGCAATAGCTCCAAGATGGGAGCTGCGTAGCAAACCCCATACTTGCCAGCCCAGGCATTCCCCGCAAAAAACTCAGGCAACGAATAGTCCATGCCCGCTTGATCGGCATACCTCGCGTTGTCAAACACATCAAAAGCATAAGGGCCGCCGGCACCAGGCCCTTCGCAGCACTCTCTATCCCTGATGTTTGCCATCGCGATGGCGTGATCATCGCCATCAAGCGAAACTATCCCGGAAATCTTGTTTAGAAAGGCTTTGGCCCCTTCATGCGAAGCCAGTAACCCATCTTCAAACCAGTCTGCGGAGCCGTCATACGCTGTGCGATGGTAGTACGCCACCTCACCGAATTCCCAGTCAGGTCTTGCACTCAGATGTTGCGCCATCAGTGACGGAATGTACGGAGATTTAAATAGGTCATTGCACGAATCAGGCGATTCCAAAATAAAGGTCGGCCAATTCCCATCGGCAACCCTTGCGACCTCCCCAACGTCCACCCGATAAATTCTCGCCAGAGACCGAACGGCATCAGCCTTGTCATCGCAACTAATGTGAGTCATCCGATTGCCCACATGAGTTCGTTTTGCGCCTCAGGCAACCTAAGCTGGCCGGAGATCAGGCGGGGGAGTAGCGTGTCGCGGAGAGAGGACAGGGTTTGGGCTTGATCCACGTTTGCCCGCACTGCCTCGTATAACGGCGCAATCAACGCTCCAAATGCCTCAGCGATACCTTGTCCGGGATGCAGGACATTGATCCGCCACATATTGGATTGACTCAGCTTCGCCTGAACAGCGCCTGTGATGTATGGCTGTATGTTTACCCGGCGTAAAGCGAGAGCCAAATGTTCCGTAGAGAAGCCCGCCTTGCCTTGAAGGATGTGGGCATGGTTGTTCACCCAAAACTCTCCCCAAACGTATTGGGTGATCGGAAAGCCTTGTTCATCCGCAACTGACCCATCTTCGCCCGTCAGCAAATAGATACCATCGAACAGGTATTCATCTACGTAGTCCATCAGTGCAGCCGCACCGTAGTAAGGATAGGGGCCACGCCGTTTAGCGCGCTCTGCGCCGGACAAAGGGACACGTTTGGAGTCAAAGATTGAGCACACCTCTTTCAGGCTGCAATACATCCACCCCCTCGGCACCTCCCCCAACTCCGACGTTTCAAACCCATCGGGAAACAGCGCTGCGGTGGCCTCGTCCATGCCTTCGGGTGTGCGGCCTTCCATCTTGGCGCGCACGGGGTCGAAATCAACGAACCAGGACTTGAACAGGGCCTGGGCGATGGCTTCGAGGGTGGCGTTGGTGTCGCGCAGGAGGGTGATGCGGTCGTCGAGTGCTCGCAGAGTATTCACAACTGCGTCTTGTTGAGTGCGAGCAATTAGCTGTACTGGAAATACGCCCAACTGCTTGGCGTTTGCACCCGGTTGCGCCGAGCCCCCACGCACCGAAAGGACGTGCTGACGGAACCGCTCCGAGCGGAGTTGATAACCAATGAAAAACGGATTTGCGCGATTGGCGTCTGGTCGGAATCGGATCAAGTAGGAGGCAAACACTGCGGGGGGGGGCGGTGCAAAGACCTGAGCGTTCTCTCCGGTAGAGTTACCTGTTCTCGCTACAACGATATCGCCCACTTGTAGGCTGTACTTCTTTGTGTCATGTTCACTGGCGGGGCAAAACGGTACTTTGTCCCAATCAAAGGTCCCACCTTGAATATCGGTAATACGAAGAAACTTCGGACCAATCTGGTCTGTGGTTGCGCTCTCGGTGTAGCCGTAACTAACGTCAGAGCAAACTTCGGCCAGCGTGATCTGCGTTGACTCAGAACTCATACCCCAACCCCCCCAGCTTGGCCCGAATCACCGCATCCAGCTCCGCACCCTTGGCCATTTGCTCGCCCAGCTTTTCGGTGAGCTTCTGCATCTTGTCGGCAAAGACTTCGTCGTCGTCTTCCACCTCTTCCGCGCCCACGTAGCGACCGGGGGTGAGCACATGGCCTTGCTGGGCGATCTCGGCCAGGGGCACGCTGCGGCAAAAGCCTTTCACGTCTTCATAGCTGCCTGCGCCCGGCTCGCCGCGCCAGGCGGCCACCACGGCTTCGATGCGGGCAATGGTGTCATCGGTCAACTCGGCCTGCACGCGGCTGATCATGCGGCCTTGCTTGCGGGCGTCGATGAACAGCACTTCGCCCTTGCGCGTTTTCTGCTTGGCCAGGAACCACAGGCAAGCAGGGATTTGGGTGTTGAAGAACAACTGGCCGGGTAGAGCCACCATGACCTCGACCACATCGGCATCGACCATGGCGGCGCGGATCACGCCTTCATTGTTCTGGCTGGAACTCATGCTGCCGTTGGCCAGCACAATGCCTGCGCGGCCCGTGGGCTTCAAGTGGTGAAGCATGTGCTGCAACCAGGCGTAGTTGGCGTTGCCGTGTGGTGGGTCGCCATATTCCCAGCGCGGGTCACCTTCCAGGCTGCCGTGCCACCAGTCGCTGATATTGAAGGGTGGGTTGGCCAGGATGTAGTCGGCCCGCAGGTCGGGGTGCTGGTTGCGGGTGAAGGTGTCGGCAGGCTCGCGGCCCAGGTTGTAGTCAATGCCGCGAATGGCCAGGTTCATGGCGGCCAGGCGCCAGGTGGTGGGGTTGGCCTCTTGGCCATAGATGCTCACATCGCCCAGCTTGCCGCCGTGGGCTTCGATAAACTTCTCAGACTGCACAAACATGCCGCCCGATCCGCAGCATGGGTCATACACCTTGCCTTCGTGGGGGCTGAGGATGGCAACCAGGGTCTTGACGATGCTGGCGGGGGTGTAGAACTGCCCACCCCGCTTGCCCTCGGCACTGGCGAACATGCCCAGAAAGTATTCGTACACCTGGCCCAGCACGTCGCGGGCAATGGCAGCGTCTTCCCCAAAGCCGATGGTGGATACCAAATCGACCAGCTCGCCCAGCTTGCCATCGGGCAACTGCGCACGGGCGTAGCGCTTGTCGAGAATGCCTTTGAGCTTCGGGTTCTCGGCCTCAATCAGCGTGAGGGCGTCGTCAATGCGCTTGCCAATGTCGGGTTGTTTGGCGGCGTTGCGCAGTGCTTCCCACCGCGCGCCTTCGGGCACCCAGAATACATTGACTTCTTTGTAATAGTCGCGGTCTTCGAGCTCGGCGTCGATGTCGGCCGGTGCTGCGTCGCCGTAGAAGTATTCATCGTCAGGGTTGGTCAGGCGGGCCGTCAGCTCAGCACGGCGGGCGGCGAAGGTGTCAGAGATGTATTTGACGAAGATGAGGCCGAGCACCAGGTGCTTGTATTCGGCGGCGTCCATGTTGGCGCGCAGCTTGTCGGCGGTGGCCCAGAGGGTTTTTTTAATGTCGTCGAGCATTGGGACTGAGAGAGTTTGACCGCCCAACTCGGCTCAAAAGAGCGGGTTGGGCGCATAGAAATCACTCGTCCCATCTTACCGTCCCGATCACAGACGGATACATCTCTTGGGTTCGCTCAACAACCAGTTACCCTGTACTTGCCCGGCTGTTCGCATAGTTGCGAGCCATGTATCGGCCTAACATAAGCATCAGAACGCCAAGAAGGAAGATGTGGCCGATAGGGTAGATGACGTAGTTCAGAAGTGGTGGCTGCGAGCATCAAACGTATCGCGTCAATGTGTCCTAGGTAGACCCTCTGTGATCACCACTGCAGACGCTGCCCAAATGTTACATCCCGACTCTCGAAATTTTCACTGATAGTGAATTTTCGATTTGAAAAGTCCGGTTTTTGTGATTCAATAGATCTCACGGCGGGGGGAAACATGGCCCCGGCGCGGTTCAGTAAGTTTGTGATTTCTCTAACCCAGAAGGTAGAAGGCTCAGTGGTTGGGTGCCAGTGATGGCGCCGCTTCGTCAGGCAGTTGATGAGGCAAGAACGCAGCTCGCGGTCAGATGGCGGCGAGTGGACAGCGGAGGTCTCAGACCCGCAGCGATCAGTGCTAGTTGCTCAGGGCTAAATGCTCAAAGCGCAGTGCGATCGGTTTAGGTGGGGACGTTCGATAGTCAGCGGCAACTGTGGTGGGCTTGGTGTCGAGTTGGCTCCTTTACGGCGCTGCCTTGAATGGGGACGCAGGGCATTCCGCTCTGTATAAGGAGAGTCCACATGGACAAACAAACTTGTGAGAACCACATCGCGGTCCTGAAGAAGGTTCGCGGTGCTTGCGATAGCCAACTCGACGCAGGTGTTAAGGCTGAATTGGATGCGGTAATCGAGGCGCTTGAGCGCTTCGAACCGGACCATGGCGCTGAACGGGCGATGAAGCTCGCGGAGCGCGCACTTCAGATCATCGCGGTGATCGTCAAAATCATGACGGACATCGGAGGCTGGATGTGATGCCAAGCACCCCAAGCCCATTCTTTGTTTTTCTAGTTTGAGGCATATATGGACATCGGCAACGCAATCCAGCTCGCGAGAAAGAAGCGAAAGCTCTCGCAGGGTGAATTGGCTGAGCGCGCAGGCATCTCTGCTTCCTATCTCTCAATGCTCGAAAGAAACCGGCGTGACCCCCCGTTGTCCACGGTGAGCCGCATAGCTGAGGCACTTGTAATGCCTGTCGAGATACTGTTTTTCCTGGGGGCCGAAGGCAGCGAGCTGGGGCGACTGGACCGAGATCTTGCTGGCCAGTTGGCGTACACCGCCTTGGAGCTACTGAATGAGCCTGTTCCTCCACAAGCCAAGTTACCCGCACAAGCCAATTTGGAGTCTTGAAAACCTCGCTGATTCACTCCGCGTGAGCAGCGCAGAGTTGACAGCCATAGCAGCGCTTGCTGATCGCTCCTACAGGAAGGTCGAGTTGGAGCCGGGAAATACCCGGGAGGTTTTCTCCGCAAAACCAAGGCTGAAGGAAATTCAGAAACGCATCAAGTTCGCGATTCTGATGCGTGTGTCGTTCCCCACATATCTGACGGGCAGCCTCAAAGGGCGGGACTACATCACAAATGCCCAACTGCACGCAGGTGCCAGGGTTCTCATTTGTGAAGATGTCACCAAGTTCTTTCCCTCCGTCAGCGCAGAAAAGGTCTTTGACATCTGGAGGCACTTTTTCGGGTTCTCGGATCAGGTTGCACAGCTGTTGACTCGGCTGACCACGAAGGGTAGTTCACTACCCCAGGGCGCCAGCACCAGCAGCTACTTGGCAAACCTTGTGCTTTGGCGCGATGAACCTTTGCTTCAAGCGAAGCTGGCCGCCAATGGCATTACCTATTCGCGCTACGTTGACGACATGTCGATGTCCTGCAAAGACAACCTCACCTCTCAGGACATTGAGCACGTGATCGCCGAAGTGTATGGCATGCTGCGAAGTAACGGATTGTCCGCGAAGCGCAAGAAGCACGAGGTGTTCACCAGCTCGGAACGGATGATCGTGACTAAGGTGGTGGTAAATGCCAAACCATCCTGGAACGCGCATCGCCGCGCCGCAGTGCGAACGCAGGTTCACGTGCTGGAGCAACGAGTATCTTCAGGGGAAACCGGTGCAGAGCTTTACAAGTTCGTTGACAGGACCGGCAACCTGGTTTGACCTGCCCCCTTCCAGCCGTACCAGTCTGAAGTTAGTGAAGTCCGTCAACCACCAGGAGAATGACGGACATGAAGAAGAGCAGATTCAGCGAGGAA